>JBBRUH010000178.1:0-10402 GCA_038248005.1 Cytophagales bacterium
TGATAAAGGTTCTAAAATGAGAAAAGACATGTTGCACAAAGGGGAAGACTATGTAGATGTCTTGAAAGAGAAAGTTGAAGACTTGATGAATAACATCTCTAAAAAAACTGAAAATATTAAGCAAGAAGCTGTTGATTTAGTAAAGCTTTCAAAATAAAGCACTCAATCAGAATATTATAGACTAATAACTTATAAGTAATCTCTTACTTAGTTTCTCAGGAAGAATAAAAAATAATATACTGGAAGAGTGAGAGTTTACCTTATAAGTTATGTTTTTACAATTATTTTTTTATATAAAATTATGAACACTAAAAAAACCTTTGGGACTATATTAACTATTCTAGGAATAGTAGCCCTTATCTACACGTGTGTTTTTTTTGCGAACTCACCAAATCTTCAGGCTGATATTAGACCTCTTGTGGTGTATGGCATACTCGGGCTGATTTTCTTCTTTGCTGGTATCAGTCTTATTCGAACTACAAAAGACCAAGATGAAGTAGAAATAAATCCTTGAATTTATCTTAGTAAAACGCTGAAGATAAACTAATCATTATTAACTATTAAGTGCCTATTATCAGATAATTGAGAACTCATAATTCATAGCTTATCTCTCATAACTTATAACTCACTATGTGTGATTAATGTAACTTTTAGTTAATATTATATAACAATTTCAGATAGAATGTAGCTTAAATTTGTACTTTCACTTTAAAATAAACTATAATGCCAATTCTTACCATCTTACTCGTTTTGATTGCTGCAGGTGTCATCCTTTGGATTATCAATACTTTCATTCCAATGGATCGTAATATCAAAACAATCCTAAACATCGTAGTCGTGATTGCGATTATAGTTTGGTTATTGAAAGTATTCGGTCTTTGGGATTCATTAAATAATATAAGAATTTAGATACATAAAGCTTCTTTTATTGATGACAAAAAACATAATATAACCCAACATGCATTGAAGACTCATTTTTAATTATAGACACGCTTTAATTTTCTTAAAAACACTACTTTTAAAGTAGTGTTTTTTTATGTCTCGCAAGCTCCAATCACTATCCTGAAAATCCAGACAAAAGTCGTTGATAAGCCTGCCAATTTGCGTATCTCAAATAGCCTGAAAGGCTTGAACAGCAAAACTTGAGGCATCGCCCAAAGCTACTCTGGATGTGTGAAAAATGTAACTTGTTACAAGACTTCTGTAATACTTACTAGCTTGACAATCTTCAACTTTGTAGAATAATCATTTATTGCATTAGAAACCTAATTTTAAGTTTATACATATTTCAAGTTTTATAAAAACACTACTTTGTAAGTAGTGTTTTTTTATTTTAAAATATTAAATGTGTGAAAAATGTAACTTTTCAATATTTTTGTGTAACGCTTTTTTATCGGAAAGAAGGCAAATTTGCATATCATATTATTTGATTCACCTTTGAAAATGAAACAAATGAAGAATTCATTCAAAAGCCTTTCTATAAAACATGATGAAGTACTTCTAAGGTTTCTTACATACATATCATTAAAGACAGTTTAAAGTTTAGATACACACACATACTTTAACTTTTGAAAAGACTATCATTGAGATAGTCTTTTTTTTATATGTTGCAAGCTCCAATCACTATAATTTAAACCTAAGATAAACAAGAAGAAAAGATAGGAAATGGGTTTTTAGACTAAAATCTGTGAGAAATATAACTTATTACAATATTTCTGTAATACTTACTATCTCGATAAATCTCACCTTTGTGAGAGAATAATTTATGGTATCGGAAACCAAGTTTTATTTTACATATATTTCAAATTTCTAAAAATACTACTTTTAAAGTAGTATTTTTTTTGTGAAAAACCACCAGATAAATAAGGAAATAAACTAATTATGGTCTGATGATGATAAGCTTCTAGCTAATTAAGATGTGTGAAAAATACAACTTTTCAATCTTTTTATATAACACTTTTTCATCATAAAAAAAGCAAATTTGCTTATAACATTTTTTATCCATCTTTAACTTTAAATTTAAACTATATGAACCCATTCAAAAATATTTCTATTGAGGATTATGAAGCTCTTCTGAGATTTCCTGCATACATTTTACTATATGTTGCTAATAAGGATGGCAGATTAGATGAAGCAGAGAAAAGATCCGCCATTAATTTTTCACACATAAAAACTTATTCTTATAATCCTTTACTTACCGAATTTTACAGAGATGCCAATGTACATTTTGCACAAACGATTATTAATATGGATAGAAACTTACCTAAAGATAAATTTAAAAGAGGTTATATTCTTGAAATAATACTAGAAAAACTAGAACGTCTGACATTGAAGCTGGGAACAGAATACGCTGCACTGATACTTCAAAGCATGACATCATTCAAAGAACATGTATCCGATTCACATCACAGTGTGTTACTAGATTTTGTGTTTCCACTCCCTATACATGCGTTAACCATCGCTGGATAATTGAAAAATGAAGAAAATCCCTAACAATATAATCAAAGACTTAAACTTTGGGAAAATCATTTCTGTAAGAGGCAGTGTGGTAGATATATGGTTTGATAGGCATTTGCCATCTATTTATACACTTCTTCGCACAGGAAAAAATAAAGAGATTGCCGTTGAAGTTTTATCTCAACTTGATACACATCGTATAAGAGGGATTGCACTGAATCCTACACAAGGCTTAGCACGCAATATGTTGGTGGAAACAGACGGAAAACAACTAACCGTTCCCATAGGAAAAGAAATACTAGGGCGGATGTTTGATGTTTTTGGCAATACCATTGACCACAAAGAAGCAATAGAAGAAGATGTAGAGCAAAGAAATATTCATCAACCCTCTCCCCCACTCTCAAAACGCTCTACCAAATCTGAGATTTTCATTACAGGCATCAAAGCCATTGATGTATTGATACCCTTAGAGCGTGGTGGCAAGGCAGGTCTATTTGGGGGAGCAGGTGTAGGAAAAACGGTCTTGCTTACGGAGATGATTCATAATATGGTAGGTCATGATAAAGGTGTGAGCATGTTTTGTGGGATTGGCGAACGATGCCGTGAAGGACACGAGCTTTATCATGATATGAGAAAGGCTGGAGTGTTAGAAAACATGGTAATGATATTTGGGCAAATGAATGAACCACCTGGAGCACGCTTTCGTGTGGGGCATGCCGCCCTGACTATGGCAGAGTATTTTAGGGATGATGAGCATAGAGATGTGCTATTACTGATTGATAATATTTTTAGGTTTATCCAAGCAGGGATGGAAGTATCTGGTTTGATGGGGCAAATGCCTTCAAGATTGGGCTATCAGCCTACCTTAGGAACAGAACTCTCTAAACTCGAGGAAAGAATTGCCAATACAGATACAGGAGCTATTACTTCCATTCAGGCTGTTTATGTGCCAGCAGATGATTTAACTGACCCTGCTGCCGTACATACATTTTCTCACCTTTCTGCATCCATTGTCCTTTCCCGAAAAAAAGCAGGCGAAGGGCTTTACCCTGCTATAGATTTATTACAATCAAGTTCCAAAATGGCTACCCCTGGGATTATCGGGCAAAGGCATTATGACCTTTCACAAGAAATCAGGCAAACACTCGCCAAATATGAAGAGTTGAAAGATATTATTGCGATGCTCGGCATGGAGCAATTATCATCAGATGACCGAAATCTAGTAAAACGTGCCAGATGCTTGGAAAGATTTTTTACACAGCCTTTCTTCTCCACCGAAAAGTTTAGTGGGATTGAAGGTAAAGAAATACAGTTAAAAGATGCCCTAGATGGTTGTGAACGCATTCTCTCAGATGAATTTAAAGACTTGCCTGAAAGTGCTTTTTATATGATTGGAACAATAGAAGATGCACAAAAAAAAGCATCAAAGTAAGAGATGAATTATAAGTTATTGGTTTAAGCGAAGATGCGTGAACAAGGTAAATAACTGGTGCGAGCGTCTTCGCTTAAACCTCTACAAACAACAATTAACAATTAATATTCCATGGAAAAACGCCTTATGAATCTAAAAGTCCTACTGCCATTCAAGGTTTTTGCTGAGGTAAAGCAGGTAAATCGAATTGTCGCAGAGACAAGTGAGGGATTTTATGGCTTTTTGCCACAAAGAATGGATTGTGTGCTGGCCTTGGTATCTGGTATTTTTACTTATGAAACAGAATCTGAGGGTATTCACTATTTAGCTGTGGATGAAGGGATTATGGTAAAAGCAGGAACTGAAGTACTAGTATCTGTCCGCAATGCCATTGGAGGAGTTAATCTTGGTAAGCTACAAGAAACAGCAGAAAAAGAGTTTAAAATTCTGGATGAAAGTGAAAGAAATACACGAACAGTCATGGCAAAGATAGAAAGTGGATTGATTTATAGTTTGGAGAAATTTAGAAAAAACTAAAATGGAAACGCCTGATGATAAAGACGATGAATTATTTAGCCAACAGATAGGCACTAAAGAAAAACGCAAACTAAAAGCACAAAAAGAACACATGCAGAGTGTTTGGTTTGGCTTAGGGATGTTTGGTATGGTAGGTTGGTCAGTAAGTGTCCCTACATTATCAGGGGCAGCATTAGGGATGTGGTTAGACAAAGCCTACCCTCAAACTTTCTCTTGGACACTAACCTGTCTGTTTTTAGGCTTGATAAGCGGTGCTATGATTGCGTGGCACTGGGTTACTAAAGAAGACCGTGAAATGAATCAAAATAACTCAAAAGAAAATGAATGAAACCTTATATCAGGTATTTGCACTCATCGCAGGAGTCATCTTAGGAATACTCTTCTTTGGTGGACTTTGGTTTACTGTAAATAAATTAGCAAATGCTAAGACACCTGCTCTATGGATGCTAGGTAGTTTGGTGTTGAGGGTAGGCATCACAATGACAGGGTTTTATTTTGTCTCAGCAGGTAATTTACAAATTCTCCTTACTTGTGTATTGGGCTTTTTCATAGCCCGATATATGGTAGTCTATTTTACTAAATTGAGAGATGAAAAGTTAATTAAATCAAAAAACGAAAAAAGTTATGAAGCTTAGTCCAGATCAAACTGTTTTTTGGGAAAGAGGTTTCATTACCATTAACCTAACCATTGTTACTACGTGGGTATTGATATTGGTTTTGGTAATTGCTGCAAGGCTGATTACACGAAAACTCAAAACAGATATACGTATTTCACGCTGGCAATGCTTCCTTGAAATGATAGTTACGGGCATCAATAACCAAATCAGAGAAGTAGGTCTGAAAAAGCCTGAGCAGTATATTGGTTTTATAGGCACTTTATTTTTATTTATTGCAGTAGCCAATGTTTGCATTATTTTCCCGTGGTATGAGCCTCCTACTGCTTCCATATCTACTACTGCAGCATTATCGCTTTGTGTACTTATTGCTGTTCCTTTTTTTGGGATTGAGAAAAGCGGCGTACTGGGTTATCTAAAATCTTATGTGCAACCCACCTTCATTATGTTGCCTTTTAACCTCATCAGTGAAGTCTCTCGCACACTTGCTTTGGCGATTAGGCTATTTGGCAATGTCATGAGTGGAGGAATGATTGTAGGTATTTTGTTAAGCATTGCCCCTTTTATATTTCCAGTATTGATGAATGCACTAGGGCTACTGACGGGCATGGTGCAAGCCTATATTTTTAGCATTTTGGCAACAGTATATATCGCTGCTGCGGTGCAAAATGCCAAAGTAACGAGTTAAATAACTAGTGCAAGCGTCTTCGCTTGCACCTATAAATAAATTCAATAACATTAAAATATTTTCAAAATGGATAGTATCACCGTAATTGCAATGGTTTCAATTATTATGGCAGGGTTTACAACAGGAATTGGCTGTATGTATCCTGCTTTGAGTGAAGGAAAAGCTGTAGCATCAGCTTTATCTTCTTTGGCACAGCAACCCGATGCCGCCCCTACGATTACAAGGACATTGTTTGTAGGTTTGGCGATGATAGAGTCCACAGCGATTTATTGCTTTGTAGTCTCTATGATTCTCATTTTTGCGAATCCGTTCTGGAATCACGTCATCGCACAATAAAACAATATACACATGGAGATTAGTTGGTTCACAGTCATAGCACAGATAGTTAATTTTTTCGTTTTAGTATGGTTGCTCAAAAGGTATCTTTATAAACCCATCCTTAAAGCAATAGATGAACGTGAGGAAAAAATTGTTGCTCAATTAAATGAGGCAGAGCATAAAAAAGCCGAAGCCAAGAAAGAACAAGAAGATTTTAGTCAAAAAAATGAGGCATTTGACCATCAAAAAAAAGACCTCATGGACAAAGCAATTGCCGAAACCGATGAGCAAAGACTGAAACTTTTGGAAAAAGTGAGAAATGAGGCTGCAAAGCTATCTTCCAAATTAGATAAAGATTCTAAAGATAAGCAAGAAAGTTTACGCCTTGAGCTAGAGAAAAAGACAAAACAGGAGGTTTTTGCCATTGTGGAAAGAACAATTAGCGACCTTGCTTCTGCCAATCTAGAAAATCAAATTGTAAAAATCTTTTTGAAACGTTTACACGAGTTAAAAGAAGATGAGAAACAACAATTTATCAAAGCTTTTAAATCCAATTCTAATCCAATTGAGGTGCAAAGTTCATTTGAAATAGTAGGAGATTTAAAAACCGAAATTCAAACTACAGTAAATGAAATTATAGGAAGTGAAACTCAATTACAATTTAAAAACTCACCTAAATTAATTGCTGGCATTGAACTAACAGCCAATGGCTTCAAACTGGCATGGAGTATCTCCGCCTATCTTGATTCCCTTGAAAAAAGTATTTCAGAACCCATCATTGATAAAAAAGAAAATACAGACACAAAAAATGAAAAACTCATCCAATCAGTCAAATAATGTAACTAAAGACATCTTTGATCAATTAAGTCATGGGAGAGAAAACCATATGTTTTCCTTTGTTCCCAAAGAAATCGGTCATGTGATGAGTGTGTCTACAGGTGTGGTAAAGGTTTCAGGGCTTCCAGGCGTTGGTTTTGAAGAACTGCTTAAATTTCCTAATAATCTGTTTGGTATAGCCTATAACATTGATGAAGATGAAATTGGTGTAATTCTGCTAGGTGAAGATTATCTATTGCATGCAGGTGATGAAGTAGAAAGAACGGGGCGTATCATGGATATTCCTGTGGGTGATGCCTTAATCGGAAGAGTAATTAACCCTTTGGGAGAACCCGTGGATGGTGATGGCTTCATTGCTTATAGTAAACGCCAAGCTATAGAACGCCCCGCTCCTGCCATTATGGATAGATCCGCAGTAAATGTTCCCCTACAAACAGGATTGAAAGTAATTGATGCCTTAATCCCTATCGGTCGTGGACAAAGAGAATTGATTTTAGGAGATAGACAAACAGGCAAAACAGCCATTGCCCTAGATACCATACTCAACCAACACGATAAAGAGGTAATATGTATTTATTGTGCTATAGGTCAGCGAGCCTCTTCAATCGCAAAAGTAATCGCAAAACTAAAAGAAAAAGGAGCTATGGCTTATACAGTTGCCGTAGTTACCGAAGGAAACAATGCCCCTGGCTTAAAATACATTGCCCCTTATGCTGCCACAAGTGTTGCAGAGTATTTTATGGAAAAAGGGCAGGATGTACTCATAATTTATGATGATTTAACACACCATGCTCGGGCTTATAGAGAGCTTTCGCTTTTGCTAAGAAGACCTCCAGGAAGGGAAGCTTTTCCTGGAGATATTTTTTATATCCATTCAAGGTTATTAGAAAGATCCACTCATTTAAGTGATAAACTTGGTGGAGGCTCACTCACTGCCTTACCTATCATAGAAACGGAAGCCCAAAATATCTCTGCCTATATTCCTACAAACCTTATTTCTATTACGGATGGACAAATCTATCTATCCCCTAAACTCTTTGAATTGGGTATTTTGCCCGCAGTAGATGTAGGCAGATCTGTTTCAAGGGTGGGCGGTAAAGCTCAATTGTCTTCATACAATTCCTTGAAAAATTTAAAACTTGAATATGCTCAATTTGAAGAGTTAGAAACCTTTGCCCGCTTTGGTACAAGAATGGATGAACATACCCGTAAAATCATAGCCCATGGCAAAAGGATAAGGGTATGCCTCAAACAACAAGAACTTCAGCCTATGTCAGTTCCCGAACAATTAACGGTATTGCTCGCCTTAAAAAATGGGCTTCTTGATACTGTACCCCTTGATAAAATGCAGGAAGCTGAAACTAAGCTACTCCAAATCAGTTCGGAAATGCCTGCCGAAATCTTAGAAAAAGTGTTTTCAGAGAAGGATTTCAGCAAGGAAGATATTGCAGTTATTTTAGAAATGGCAACTCAATCACTCGCAGCATTACAGGAAAAAGATTCACCAAAAGAAGAAGAACGAAAAAAATAATAATGGATACATTAGAAGATTTACGCAGAAAATTAGAAGGTGCGGGTGATCTCAAATCTGTGGTGCGAACCATGAAAACAATAGCCGCTTCAAACATCGGGCAGTATGAAACAGCCGTTCAATCATTGGGAGACTACTACCACACCATAGTTTTGGGTTTGTATGCCTATTTTAAGCAAGAGAATCAGGATGCCATAGAACAAGAGAGAACAACTACAAAGAATACAGAAAAAACAGTTCGTGCCATTGTGTTTGGTTCAGACCAAGGACTTGTAGCACAGTTTAATGATTTGCTGGCAGATTTTGTATCCCAATCTATAGGCAATCTATCAGGCAAAAAAGAAATCTGGGCTGTAGGATTACGTGTAGAACTTTTATTATCTGATTTGGGGTTTCCGTCAAGCAGTATTTTCCCTGTGCCTAATTCAGTCAATGGTATTGCTCCTTTGGTAAGTCAAATCTTGCTAAAAAGTGAAGAAAGCATAGAAACAGGCAATGTAACTGAGATTTATATTTTTCATAATCAGCCTAAGTCAGGAGCAGGTTATGTACAGACTAAACATAGATTGTTGCCATTGGATAAGACGTGGAAAAATACAATAGCAGAACTTCAATGGCCCACAAAAATAATCCCACAAATAACAGGAGGAACTGAGCCAACTTTATTGGCACTCATCCACGAGTATCTTTTCACTTCTCTGTTCAAAGCCTGTGCTGAATCTCTAGCAAGTGTAAATGCAAGTCGCTTGGCTGCCATGCAACGTGCTGAAAAAAACATAGATGAGTTGTTGATTGACCTGAATAATAATTTTCATAGAATGCGTCAAAATTCTATTGATGAAGAACTCTTTGATGTAGTCACTGGCTTCGAGGCTTTGAGAGATGACAATCGTAAGAGATGAGTTATGAGTTTGTAATAATCTGATAATGAATGTTTTAATTAAACTAACTTGTTACTTTATTCAATTATTGTTCCTTAGTAAAATACTGATAATCAGCTTTTGTAGTAATATTAAAGTGCAAACTAATTTTGATTATCTACTTAAAACCAAATAAATGATGCGAATATTCAAATGTGTTAAATATGTAACTTTACTCTTTATTTGTGTAATACTTTGGGTCTTCAAGTTAATTACCTTTATGATATATAAAATTTATTCATATTTTAAATCAAAAAATTATGATGTATGACGGTTATCACTTTGGAGGAATGCACATGGTTTGGTGGTTTCTTTGGGTACTTTTTATTTTTTGGGTATTTGCAACTCCCTATACTGTGAGGGTTCAAAGGAAAGTAAAAGATACTCCTATTGAAATATTGCGGAAGCGTTTCGCCGCAGGTCAAGTCAGTAAAGAAGACTACCAAGAAAGAAAAACAATTCTTGAAAATGAATTAATAAACAGAGAGGAGACAATAGATGCAAGTGCAATTTAATACAGACCATAACATAATCGGAAATCAGGAATCTACTGATCCATTAGTTACTTTAGTTTCAGAAGGATTAGGTAGATTTAGCAAGGAGATTACGAGAATAGAAGTTCACCTTTCAGATGAGAACAGCAGTGAAAAAGACGGACTGAACGACAAACGCTGCATGCTGGAAGCGAGACTTGAAGGCAGAGAACCCGTTGCGGTTACTAATAATGCTGATACTTCTGAGCAAGCAGTAACTGGAGCCATTGATAAATTAAATAATATGCTGGATACAATATTGGGTCGTTCGGGAGAGCATCGTTGATATTGAGAGAAGCAGGTTTTTAAACAATAAAAAATAACAGAATGAAAGCGTTGGTCTATCACAGTCTTGGAAAAAAAGCTTGGGAAGAAAAACCCCATCCTATAATAAAAGAGCCAACGGATGCCATAGTTAAATATCGAAGACGACTATCTGTGGTACGGATTTGCATATTCTAAAAGGAGATGTACCCTCTGTAACAGATGGCAGAATAATAGGTCATGAGGGAGTTGGTATTATTGAAGAAGTTGGAAATGCAGTCAGTAATTTTAA
>JBBRUH010000179.1:0-10399 GCA_038248005.1 Cytophagales bacterium
GTCAAGACAGACATCAAGACGATAACAAGTACAAATTGATAGTTGTCTATCGCAATTTTAGGAAGTTTCATATTTCAGTATCAATTTACAATAACGTATAACAGTGTCAGTTTTTGTCATGCCGTAGGCATCTATTTTATTGCGTAACCTTTTAACACACCTTCAGATTCCTAACGGGATGACAGGAATAATTCACTCCCTCTTCCGTAGTTCGTGTCTTCACGAACCACCACTGATTTCGGTTCGTGAAGACACGAACCAAGGGTTAGATTTACTCTCTAAATCAATTCCCTACTTCTTAATAGCAATTTTGCTATCATTATTCAAATAAGCGGCTCCTGCCGTAATGACCTCCTTTACGCCTTTTAAGTCAGATTTTTTGACCGTAAAGTATTGATTAGTAATCTCATGGATAGGTACAGAAATTTTACGTACTCCTTGGTTTTGAGGATTAGGTATATAAATAGAGGCAGTACGTCTTTCTGCACTTACCAAAGCACCTTGGGGGATTTTGTATTCGCTTTCGCCTTGTGTAGGAGTTAACTCCACTTTTGCCACAAAGCCATTCTTAAGAAGTTTATTGCTATTTTGTACAGAAAGCTCTACCTCAAAAGTACCTGTTTTTGCATTAGCTACTTCAGCGATTTCGGTAACAATTGCCTTAAATGTTTCTTCTGGATAAGCATCAAAATATACCTTTGCTTCATCTCCTAATCTAACTTTGACGACATCCCTATCCGAAAGACCTACTCTAATTACTTGTGCCTGTGCTGTAGAACCTATCAAAAAAATGGGTTTGCCAGCACTTACGATTTCTTGAGGTTCTGCCATTCTTTTATAGACTTTACCCGAAGTAGAGGCATAAATAGCAGAGTGTTTTTGGTTATAGGAAGCGATTTGAAGTTGTGCTTCGGCTACTTCTTTAGCTGTATTGGCATTTTGAACCTGCTCCAAAGTACTTACAGTATCTTTATAAAGCGTTTCGGCACGTTTATAATCACGTTTTGTTTTTTCAAGAGAATTTCGTGCTTGGCTGACTTGTGCGGCTATTTCGGCTTGTTCTAGTTGTGCAAGTAACTGCCCTGCTACTACGCTTTGCCCTTCTTGGACGTACATATTTTGAATAATTCCTCCAATCTTAAAGGAGAGATTGACTTCGGTTTTGGCATTGAGGACTCCACTAGTAATGATAGGCTTCACCTGACTTGTCTGTGAAAGTGGAGTAGTCTCTACCTGTATTACCTTAAACTTGGCAGTAGGAGTTTTTACTCCTTCCTTAGCATCGCTATTGCCACAAGCCCACATCAAAGATAGAAAGAGCAATGATAGACCCAGTGTCTGTATAGATACAAACCCAGACGCAAACAAAGGCAATAGATGTTTTGAGTGTTGATTTTTCATAAGATATATAAGTTTTAAAGTATCTTTTTAAATTTATTTTTGGTAATCACTGACTGCTCTTTCTAACTCTACTTGTTTTATGAGATAAGCATATTGAGAAATGACCAGCGATAGGCGAGCATTGGTATATTTGGTTCGTGTATCTATCAACTCTATAAATCGAGCTTGTCCTTCCTCATATTTTCGCTTGGTGAGGTAAAAATTACGCTCGGCACTTTTGAGCCCTGCTAAGTTGGCAGTGATTGCCTCTTGACTGGCTTGAAGAGCGAAGAAAGACTGTTGCACTTGCAATCGGATTTGGTTTTGAAGCTCTGTGTATTGCATATTGAGCTTATCTTGCTCTATGTTGTTTTGCTGAATCTTTCGCTGATTTTGTTTTCCTTTAAAGATATCCCATTGCAAAGAAACCTGTACTAGCCAAAAGTCTTGGTTTTTGTCAAATGAATAGCCAAAGCCTTGAAAACCGAGGTCTCCCACAATATTAAGTGTAGGATATTTATGAAATGTATTCAGTTGAGTGAGCTGTTCATTGGCAAGCAATGCCCCTTGAATCTGTGATAATTCTGCTCGGTTTTGGATGGCAGTTTCTTCCAACTCTGACATAGAGACATTGGTTACTATCTGTTGTGTGAGATTGGTATCTATTTCTATTTCATCACTCAAAGTACGGTTAAGCAAAAAATTAAAGTAAGCTTGGCTTGTGTTGAGATTTTGTTGAGCCAATGCACGGTCTTGGAGTAGTTTCTGGATTTCATATTCAGCACCATAAATAATTTCGGAGGTTGCCAAATTATTTTTTACTAATTTTTGATTGACACGAAGCACTTCTTTGAGTAACCCTTCGGTTTCTTGGTAAATGTCTAGTAGTTTTTTGGATTGAAGGTACTGAAGATAAGCTGTCTTAATGTTTTTGGTCAGTTCTTGAGCATATACCTTTTTCTGAGCTTCTTGCACAGGAATAAGTGCTTGCTTGGCTTTGTAGTTAAAATAAATATCAGAATTAAACAAAGGCTGAATGATTCTAATCTTTGTTTCGTGAAAATTATTAGGTAAAAACTGCTCATTTACATTTTCAATAGTTGGAAACTGCTGTGAGCCAGTAAGTGTATTGAGTGCATTATATGCAGGGTTCAATAAATCACCTACAGGAAAAGCAATACTTCGTCCCCCTCCTGCACGAGTGTAATTGGCAATCAGACTCACTTGAGGCATAAACAAACCCTCAGCTTCTGAGAGTGCAAGTAGGCTTTTTTGAATGTCAAAATTACGTTGTTGTAGAGAAAGATTATTCTCTAAACCTATCTCTACATAGCCCTCCATAATCGGCGACTGTGCTACCGCTACGGAGACTATCAAAAGATAAATAACAGATAAAAAACTACGATATATCATATCAAAAATGGTTATATGGTTTCAATTTCAAATAACAGTGTCATCTTTCAGTATCAGTTATAGACAATCATACTACACTCTAAAAACCGACTATGAGTTCAGTTATGGCAAAAAAATTATTCCTTCTTCATTCCGCTGTTAACTACCATAAAAAAACACGCTATAAACTGCTCAGCACGTAAATCTAAATGCTTCTCAAAAGCTTCACCTTTTAAATCAATCATCTGCATAATGCCTGTGGACATTGCCCAAAGGCATTTACCCAACACCATTGGGTTTAGTTCACTTCTAATGCTTCCATCTTCTCTCCCTACTTCTATGGCTTCACACATAATTTGGCTTACTTTGGTCATTTCTTCCATTGATTTCTCAATGTCTATTTTAGTATCTACAGCCTCAAATAGAGAAATAAATTTATAATAATTAGGATAATCAGCCGCAAATTTGAAATAAGCTCGTCCGATTGCTTCTATCTTATGCAAGCCTAATTCTTCTGATAAGACGGCTTTTTTAAATTCTTTGGCTAAGATTTGTATTGCTCTTCCTCTGATTTCTAATAAAATCTCATCTTTACTCTTATAATATACATATAATGTAGCCTTGCCTAGCTCGGCTTCTTTGGCTATGTCTTCCATAGTAGCATAGTGCAATCCTTTTGAAAATAAGACATTCTCAGCTGCATCTATGATTTCTTCTCTTCGCTGTCTTTTTTCTCTAATACGTCTTTCTTTTACGCCCATTTTGTTTTTCATACTGTATTACAAACACCGACTGTAAGTCGGTGATGCAAATATAATATCATCTTTTAAAAAAAGTTCATGATTCATTATTTTTTTTGATGTTAATGATATTTTTCTATCATTATGGAAAAATCTACTTCCTTTCCGTGGTTCGAGTATTCAAGAACCGAGGGTTAGACAGAGAATAAATATTTTCATCTAAATACTATTTTAAAAATAAAGCACTCATTATTTTTATCAAAACACTCATTATCAATCTATTACAATCTCATTACTCATAACTTATCGCTCATCTCCTATTTAGATTTTGGATAATTGAAAGATATGGTAGATATTTAGACTTATATTCTGAGTGTTTATAATTTTATTACTCAAAAAACGATTTTTCATTTTATGACAATCCACCCTTCCTCACTTCATCAACAAGGCAAAGTGCCTAGCAATGGCATAGAAATTTATTATGAAACCTTTGGAAAGCCTGAAGATACTCCCATACTACTCACTATGGGGCTAGATGCACAATGCACGCTTTGGTCGCCCTCCTTTATTAATCCTCTAGTAGAAGCAGGTTTTTATGTCATCAGATATGATAATAGAGACATTGGTCATTCTACTTGGATAGAAGACTGGCAAAGAGGCAATCCTTATACTTTGGAGGATATGGCAAAGGATGCTATTGGTTTGCTAGATGCTTTGGGTATAGACAAAGCTCACGTAGCAGGTGCTTCTATGGGAGGAATGATTTCTCAACGCCTTGCGATTAGCTACCCAGAAAGAGTGCTAAGTCTGACTTCTATTATGTCATCGGGTTATAGCTTTCAGGTGAGTGTGCAGCCTACTTTCGTGGGGATGTTTCAGGCGGCTATTCTTCCTTTTTTGGCTAGAAATATAGAGTTAAAAACTAAATTCACCCATTTTGAAGTAACCGTGGGTAATTATTTGCGCGTGTATAAAACGCTGGCTGGCACAGCTTACACTTTTCAAGAAGCTTATTTTAAAGAACTTTTTCATTATAATATTGTGGAGCGAAAGGGACAAAATCCAAAGGCAAAGGTTCAACAGCTCGCTGCTGTTCTTGCTTCGGGTTCTCGTCTGAGGGAGTTACCACAAATCAAAGCTCCTACCTTGGTCTTGCACGGCACAGCCGATAAACTTGTCGTTCCTGCTCACGCACGCACTTATGCCCCTTATATCCCTGACCATAAATTGGTTTGGCTAGAAGGTGTAGGACACGAAATCCCTCGTGATATAATTCCAGAAGTACATCAAGAAATGTTTGAGTTATTTGGAAAGGTGAAGGGTTAAGTTTAGGAATACAAATAAAACCCATAATAGTAAACTGGTCGGATGTGTCTCGCTCCGACCACATGTTTCTACATCATATAGCCATTTTCTTAGATATAAATCAATTTGTATTTCATTATATCAAAATTTTATTCATATTTAAGTTTAAATGGTTCGTAAAGTTTGTTCTCAGCGAGATGCTAAGAACAGTTGCTACTGTGGGTCAAGACGCTTAGACTAGTGGTGAGAAAGGACTTAAACACTAGATTATTAAAGTCTTGCCCCCCTTCCCATTAACGGGAAGGGGTTGGAGTAAGACAAAGAATAGACAAAATTTTATTTTAAAAAAACCATCTCTAAAATAGCTAGCCTGACGGCTATGGTCTGAAGACTGGATGTAAGGAATACCACAAGTTCGCTTCGCTTAGACTTGCGACATACGGGAGGGACAAAGTCATAGACCTTGCTTTTCATTGTTTAGCTTTAAGTCTCCCGTTGGAAGACTTAAAGTAGCTAGTATTTGGTTCATATCAGACTGGTAATGGTTAATAGTTCCTTTTTCTACCATATAACTAGTGAAATCTGGCTTAAAATGGGTTAATATAAATTTACGGTAAACATCGCCCAACTTTATGGTTTGACCATCTTCAAAATAAAATGATAAGTTAGATATCGTTGAGCCTTGATTAAGTTTCTGATTAGGGGCATTCTTCAAAACTAGGTTAAGAGCATCCGTATCCTTAGTCTGAACAGCTTTGAGGTATTGATAAAGCGTAATAGTATTATTTATTTTAGACTTGTTAATAAAATCATCTGTCTTTTGTGAGTCGTCTTTTGATACAGTTAGCGTAACTATGGTTCTTTTTTCGTGTGGTCCCATAGACGGATTGGTATGCTCTAGTTCTATTGATTTGATATTCATATTATTATTTTGTGTTTATTCTTGTTAGTTGGCTATTCTGTTATTTGCATTGAGAAATGACTACTAAGAAATATTACATCACTCAAGCATTCACTATTTTTTGCAAAAACAGACAAAGTTATAGACTTTGCTTTTTATTGCTTAGCTTTAAGTATCCCGTTGGAAGACTTGAAACAGCTAGTATTTTTGATAAGATGATTTGATTTTAACCCCTAGTATAGTACATTCCGTTACTGTGAAAATCACATATATATATACTCTTCCATCTCTTTTATCTGTTACTCTGACTCCGTGATGTCCTGTAATACTCACCTCGTTCAAGCGTCTTCGCTTGAACGGTATTTATTAATTTAAATTATTGAATATCAGATACTTAAATTATTTTTATCAGTAGAAATTATTATCGAAATATGAGTATTATTTAATACATTTTCTAAATATACTAAATTTAATACTATTTGCAAATTTATTATCTGCACTCCTACTGGTCGTACATCTAGTGCAAGCCTTACAGAGCACGGCTTGTGCTAGAAATTTCTGA
The DNA here is from genome assembly GCA_038248005.1 of Cytophagales bacterium. Lineage (GTDB taxonomy): Bacteria > Bacteroidota > Bacteroidia > Cytophagales > Microscillaceae > JAABSX01. The sequence goes on from JBBRUH010000179.1 coordinate 6,281, forward strand.
AAGTGTCCACTTTCCATTACAGGTGCAGAAGTTGGTATGCTGGAGTGTTTGATGAAATGTAAATTAAGAATATTTTTATTTTATTCGGCAATTTAGTAATTTAAAGACCTTTGCCCACGGCAGAAAGTGGACGCTTTCGGAATAGATTAGTACAAGCACCACTACAATCGTGCTTGCACTAGGTGGGAGATTTAATTTAAGAAGCTTATGAGCTTAATTTTTTAATGGGTTAAAAAATCTTATAAATCTTGACTTTAAAGTCCATCTTTACACAAAATTAATTAACTTTGCACTCCAAATAATTCCGTTTAATCAAAATCGCAAAATCATGACGATACGTGTTGCTAAAAAAATCTTAAAAAATAAAGAAACGCTCATTTATACCAAACAGCAAGTAACTATTGCTGAGGGAGTAGCAAGACGCTACGAAAAAAATAAAAAAGTAGAAGCTTAAAAAAAAGGCTTGCCTCACTTTGGCAAGCCTTTTTATGCCTAAACTACGCTAAAACCCCTAAAATCTTCCCTTCTGACAAACTTTTTGACTGCACAAAACTTTAAATAATTAAATTTAAATCGCTTCTAAAATTTAGAATCAATTTAAAATATAAAGATTGTTTCACTATTTATATTGATTTCTAAAAATGGAGATGTAAATTTGAACAAAGGATATTCTTTATTAAATGATTTAAAAAAATGAGTGCATCTAACCCAACTATTTCAAAAAAACCAAATTGGTTTATACAATTTTTTACGAGTACCATAGGACGTAAACTTTTAGTGGCTCTTACTGGTTTATTCTTAATCCTATTTTTAGCAGTTCACTTAATTGGGAATTTGCAGATGATAATGATTTTTTCTGATGATGGTGGACGTGCCTTCAATGAATATGCTCACTTTATGGGACATAATGAACTGATTCAGATTATCTCTATAGGTAATTTCTTTTTTATTATTTTACACATTATTGTTTCAGTAGTGCTTACCATTTACAATCGCTCTGCTCGCCCTAAGCAATATGCCTACAGCAAGCCAAGCGCTAATAGCTCTTTTAGCTCTCGTAATATGATTTGGCTAGGCTCTATAGTCCTTATCTTTTTAGTGCTTCACCTTGTCAGTTTTTGGGCTAAATCTAAATTTGGAGGCATTGAGCAAGTAACTTATGATGGACAAACCATGCATAATCTGTATGATTTGGTAGTGTTTGAGTTTCAGAATCCATTGATTGTGGGCATCTATGTAGTTTCTATGATAGGGCTTTCTTATCACTTGATGCATGGTTTTCAGAGTGTATTCCAGACATTAGGTATTAATCATGTGAAATATACGCCTTTCATCAAGACATTAGGCTTAATTTATAGCATTGCAGTACCACTAGGTTTTGCAGTGATTCCTATTTTGATGTATGTCAAAAGTCTCAGCTAGAACATAAATTATCAAGAATAAAAAATAAATATTATGAAATTAGAGTCAAAAATCCCTGACGGTCCCATAGCAGAAAAGTGGGAGCGTCATAAATTCAACATAAAATTAGTAAACCCTGCCAATAAGCGTAAGTATGATGTAATCGTGGTCGGTACAGGTCTAGCAGGTGCTTCAGCCGCCGCCTCATTGGCAGAGTTAGGCTACAATGTAAAATCATTTTGCTTTCAAGATAGTCCTCGCCGTGCACACAGTATCGCAGCACAAGGAGGAATCAATGCAGCCAAAAACTATCAAAATGATGGTGATAGCGTATTTCGTCTTTTTTATGATACGGTTAAAGGAGGTGATTATCGCTCTCGTGAAGCCAATGTACACCGTCTAGCACAAGTAAGTGTAAATATCATTGACCAATGCGTAGCTCAGGGAGTTCCTTTTGCACGTGAATATGGTGGATTATTAGATAACCGTTCTTTTGGTGGTGCACAAGTATCCCGTACTTTCTATGCACGTGGTCAGACTGGTCAGCAGTTGCTTTTGGGTGCATACAGTGCTTTAAGTCGCCAAGTAGCCAATGGAAAAGTAAAATTATACCCACGTACTGAAATGCTTGATCTGGTAACGATTGATGGCAGAGCCCGTGGAATCATAACCCGTAATCTAGTAACTGGTCAGATAGAATCACACTCTGCTCATGCAGTATTGCTTTGCACAGGTGGCTATGGCAATGTATTTTATCTCTCTACCAATGCAATGGGTTCTAACGTAACTGCCGCTTGGAGAGCACACAAAAAAGGAGCTTACTTTTCTAACCCATGCTATGTACAGATTCACCCTACTTGTATCCCTGTATCGGGTGATTATCAGTCTAAACTTACGCTAATGTCAGAGTCATTGCGTAATGACGGACGTGTGTGGGTGCCTAGGAAACTAGAAGATGCTGAGAAAGTCCGCAAAGGAGAACTCAAAGCTGAAAATATTTCTGAAGAAGACCGTGATTACTACTTAGAGCGTAAATATCCATCATTTGGTAACTTAGTGCCTCGCGATGTAGCTTCTCGTAATGCCAAATATGTCTGCGATGAAGGTCGTGGTGTAGCTCCTACAGGATTGGCAGTATTCTTAGATTTTAGAGATGCAATCAAGAGAGATGGAGAAGATTTGGTAAGAGCCAAATATGGTAATCTGTTTGAAATGTATGAAAAAATCACAGATGATAATCCATATAAAAAACCTATGAAAATATATCCAGCCATTCACTATACGATGGGTGGACTGTGGGTAGATTATAATTTAATGACTTCTGTACCAGGGCTTTACTCTTTGGGAGAAGCTAACTTTTCAGACCATGGTGCAAACCGACTCGGAGCAAGTGCTTTGATGCAAGGCTTGGCAGATGGATACTTTGTGATTCCTTACACTATGGGTGATTATGTCGCTACACTTCCTTATGACAAAATTCCTACAAGTCATGAGGCTTTCAAAGAAGCAGAAGCCAATGTGAAAGCCAATATCGAGAAGTTACTTTCTATTAATGGAAATAAAACAGTAGATGACTTCCATAAAGAACTAGGTAAAATCATGTGGGATTACTGCGGAATGTCTAGAAATGCAGAAGGTTTAAAAATTGCCAAAGAGAAAATACAAAAACTTCGCAAAGAATTTTGGAGTGATGTAAAAGTACTTGGAAGCAATGAAGAACTAAATGTTACTCTAGAAAAAGCTTCTCGTGTATCTGACTTTATAGAGCTAGGCGAACTAATGATAGATGATGCTTTAATGCGTGAAGAATCTTGTGGAGGACACTTCCGTGAAGAATATCAGACCGAAGAAGGCGAAGCCAAACGTGATGATGATAACTTCTCATTTGTAGCCGCTTGGAAATTTACTGGCGAAGATGTGCAAGAAGAGCTAATCAAAGAAGATTTAATCTTTGAAAATGTAAAACTTACTCAAAGAAGTTATAAGTAATCATTCTTAGTGAGAGATGAGTTGTAAATCATGAGTCTGTAATAATCTGATAATGAGTATTTTACTTAAACTAACTTATCACTTTATTTAATTATTGTTCCTTAGATTCTTCAAGAAGAGTTTGGTCTAAATATATATCTTTAGACCAAATTTATGAAACATTAAATTATAGTCGAAATAAAAAAATAAAGATATGAAATTAACTCTTAAAGTTTGGCGGCAAAGCAAGCCTGATAAAGTAGAAAATGGAAAACTAATCTCTGGTGGTGGTAAAATGGAAACCTACCAAGTAGCAGATGTTTCTGACCATATGTCTTTCTTAGAAATGCTAGATGTATTGAATGAAGACCTGCTTCGCAATAACAAAGAACCTATCGTATTTGACCATGATTGCCGAGAAGGTATCTGTGGAATGTGCAGTATGTACATCAACGGTCGTCCTCACGGCCCTCAGCAAGGGACTACTACTTGCCAGCTACACATGCGTTCTTTCAATGATGGAGATACCATTTATATAGAACCATGGCGTGCCAAAGCATTTCCAGTAATCAAAGATTTGATGGTGGATAGAAGTGCTTTTGATAGAATTATGCAAGCAGGTGGCTATGTATCCGTCAATACAGGTGTAACTGTAGATGCCAACGAGATTCCAATCGCAAAGAGTGTTTCTGACAAGGCTTTTGATGCGGCAACTTGTATTGGTTGTGGTGCTTGTGTAGCGGCTTGTAA
>JBBRUH010000180.1:0-10360 GCA_038248005.1 Cytophagales bacterium
CAATTTGTACCAGAAGAAAACCAAAAAGGAGCTAATTTTGATAAATTATTTGATATTCTAAAACAGCTACTTACCATCACAGGGGGTGAAGTAAGCGAAGCATTGCACTGGCTCAATAACCTAGACAATCAATATAATCTCACTGACGAAAACTATGGCATGGGAGATTTTATAGAAGATTTGAAGAAAAAAGGTTTTCTCAAAGAAGAAGAAGGCGAAGGCAAGCTCATCATGACTGCCAAAACAGAAATTAGCATCCGTAAAAGTGCTTTAGAAGAAGTCTTCGGAAAACTCAAAAGACATCGCAGTGGAAATCACCATACCAAATACTCAGGACTAGGAGAAGAGGCCGGCACAGATATGCGTGCTTATCAGTTTGGAGACCCGCTTGAGAATATTTCACTGACTGAGTCTATCCGCAATGCACAAATAAACCACGGCATTGGTGACTTTATGCTCATGGAAAACGATCTCGAAATCCGTGAAACTGAGTTTAAGGCACAGACCTCTACGGTATTGATGATTGACATCTCTCACTCTATGATTTTGTATGGAGAAGATAGAATCACACCAGCCAAAAAGGTAGCCATGGCACTTTCAGAGTTGATTACTACTCGTTATCCCAAAGATACCTTAGATATTATCGTCTTCGGAAATGATGCTTGGCAGATTCAAATCAAAGATTTGCCTTATCTGCAAGTAGGCCCTTATCATACTAATACGATTGCAGGTTTAGAACTTGCAATGGATATTTTGAGAAAACGTAAAAATCAAAACAAGCAGATTTTTATGATTACAGATGGTAAACCTACCTGTATGAAAGTAGGCATTCAGTACTATAAAAATAGCTTTGGTTTAGATAAAAAAATCTTAAACAAAACACTCAGACTAGCCGTCCAATGCCGAAGAATTAAAATTCCAATTACTACCTTTATGATTGCTTCAGATTCTTATTTGCAAGAGTTTGTACGTGAATTTACAGAAGCCAATCAAGGAAAAGCCTATTACAGTAATCTCCAAGATTTGGGGAGCTTTATCTTTGAAGACTTCCAACGCAATAGAAAGAAGAAGGTCTAGGAAATAGCTTAGGGTGAGGGTCATTTGTCAATTAATACCATTAAACTTATAGGCATTTGCTATACTGCGTAGTTTTTTACTTTTTTGTGTCATGCAGTGGGCATCTGTTGTACTGCGTAGCCTTATTCAAATACCTGTTCCATTCCTTTGACACGCCTTCAGATTCCTACGGAATGACAGCGTATTTTCTGTTACTCTGGAAGAGTCTGCTGTGTTATGTAGCTTGTTTCAGTAGCGAAGAAAAGCAATCAAGCCCACAAATTTATTTGTGGGCTTGATTTTGATAATGGTATTTCAAATATTTACTCTATAATGGCTTGATAAACCATATTTTCAAATTTATCGTACACTTCTTTGTGTGTAGTAGGGTAAATCTGAGTCATCAAAACGGCAATCACTTCCTCCTTAGGATCTATCCAAAAAGTAGTATTGAATGCACCTCCCCAGCCAAGTCTTCCTGCCGAACCGAGTTGTTTGAGGCTACTTTCAGGTGTAGCAATAGAAAGTCCTAAGCCAAATTTGGCACTGCCACCCCACATGATTTTATCACCGATTTGGTTTTTGGTCATCAGTTCAATGGTTTTAGGGCTAAGAAATACTTTGCCATTTGCTTTGCCTTCATCCAAAATCATCTGACAAAATTTGAAATAATCTTCGGCAGTACTACACAAACCACTTCCACCCGAAAAATAAGTTTTAGCTCCGCTGACAGGGAAATTAGCTACATCTGCTTGAGGGTCATCTTTATAAAAATCTACAGTTCCATCTTTTGCTTCATAAGCCATTTTGACTAAGCGTTTTTCCGCATTTTTATTGTAAAAAAAGCGAGTATCATTCATCTGAAGTGGATCTAAAATGCTCTCTTGTAAAAATACATCTAGCTTTTTACCTGAAAGAACTTCTACCAAATAGCCCAATACATCTGTATTTAGCCCATAACTCCAGCCTTCTCCTGGCTCATGCAAAAGAGGGAGTTTTGCTAGTTTTTTGACTTCCTCTCCTATGGTAGTATTTGCCATCGTAGCAAGGTCAGGAATACCTGCTTTACCATAAATAGCACCTACTCGTTTAGCATCCATAAAACCATAGCTAATCCCAGAAGTATGCGTAAGAAGATGTCTGATAGTGATTGCTTTTTTGGCAGGAGTGCTGGTGTAGCTACTATCTTTTGGGTTAAATTCTTGGAGAATTATAGCATCTTTAAACTCAGGGATATACTTAGAAACAGGCTCATCTAGTAGAAATTTTCCTTCTTCGTAGAGCATCATGGTAGCCACAGAGATAATGGGCTTGGTCATAGAAGCAATTCTAAAAAGGTCATCTTTTTGCATTTCACTTTTATCGGTGATGCCATTTTTGCCATAAGCTTCGTGATAGACTACCTTGCCTTGTCTGGCAATGATGACAACTGCCCCTGGTATCCAGTCTTTGTCTAAGTAATCTTGCATCAGTGTGCCTACTCTTTGTAGCCTTTCACTAGACATACCCACGGACTCTGGAGTAGAAATAGGTGGTTTTTTAAGGGTATTTTGAGCCTGAATAGGCAAGGCGACTCCTAGCATATATGCTAAAAGAATGAAATAAATGAGTGTGTATTTTTTCATAAGTTTATAATTTATGGAGAATTGAGTGTGTTACTTTTCCAAAAATAAGATTATAATCACAGAAAATTAGATGAATTCTTTTATTTTCTTTGTGATTGGAGGGATTGAGTTTTACCCTATCTACTCCTCATACCTCACAAAGGCATCCGCATATTGTGGTTGAGGTTCTATTTCTAGCACCTTTGCCAACACAAGTAGCACAAGTGTGCGAGAGGCAATGCGTCTAGGGATTTTAGCCATCTGACAAAACTCATCTACAGTGATATGATTATGAGCTTCTAGGTATTTCATCAAAATATTCTCTTTGTCTCCATACTTAAATCTGACATCTCTATCACGCACTCGCCCTTTTAAGATTTCACGCATCTCACGGCTTGCCTTCACACTCATATCACTTACACGCACATAAGCAGTTCCAGAAGACTCAGGCTCTTCTAAATCCTCAATTACTCGGTGCATTTGATTGCTTTTAGGGATGGTATAGACCAAGATTTCTCTTTCGGATTCGAGTGTGATTTTTTCTAAATTATAAATAAGCTCAGGAAAACAGTGTTTCTTAAAAGCTTGGTCGAGTGCAAACTCATCTTCAGAGGCGAATTTAAGCCCTCTTATTGTTTTGTCATCATCTATACCAATTAGAAGCGTTCCCCCTTCGGTATTGGCAAATGCTACGGCTTCTCTCACAATTCGGATGGGGTATTTGGCTTTAAGCTTAAATTCTAAATGTAAACCTTCACCTTGGCGAACTAGTTTTCTGAGCGTTGGGTAGTCCATTATATCTCTGTTATTCTGCTTTCTAAAGTACGTATTTTTTTTAGAATCTGAAAAATCAATTTAAAAGATGATTATATGAAAACTATCATTCTTCTTTTTAAGTGTTTGATTATAAGCGATTTGTTTTTTATTTTAGTTTTAATATTATTTTTATGTTTTATCAGATTCAAAAAAAATAACTACACATTAAACCTTTTGGAGATTGCTGTATCTAAGCATATAAATATAAGAGAACTTCAATAATGAGTATCAATACTGTGACGGGAACACCCTTAGACGATCAAGAAATTTTACTCCAGTTTGCAAAAGCTTCTACCAAAAATAAGGCTTTTGATACACTGGTACGCAAATATCAAGAAAAACTCTATTGGCATATTCGTAAAATGGTGATAGACCATGAAGATGCCAATGATTTGACTCAAGAGGTATTTGTGAAAGTCTGGAAAAACTTAGATAATTTTAAGGGAGACTCAAAGCTTTACACTTGGATGTATAAAATAGCGACCAATGAATGTCTTACTTTTTTGAAAAAGAAAAGACGAAAGTATTTCTTATCATTTAGTGATGTGAGCCAAGAACTGAGTCAGAAGCTAGACAATAGCCAATATATTTCAGGTGATGAGATTCAGTTAAAGCTACAAAAAGCACTCTTAAAATTACCTGATAAGCAGAGATTAGTGTTTAATATGAAATACTATGATGAGATGAAATATGAAGAAATCTCTAATATATTGGGTACAAGTGTGGGAGCTTTGAAGGCTTCTTATCACTTAGCTGTCAAAAAAATTGAAAATTATCTCACAAAAAATTAGACTCCTAAAAAGAAAGTACGATGAAACGTCGCATAGATATACATAAACTACAAAAAGAAAGCATTTTTAAAGTGCCTGATACTTATTTTGAAGGCTTACCTACAGAGATTCAACAAAAAATAGCTCTTTTGAATGACTTTGCAGTGAGTGATTTACCAAAAGAGCTTATCTTTAAAGTGCCTCATGCTTATTTTCAGACCTTGCCTGAGAATATTCAAAATAAACTTGAGTTTTTGCGTATGTCAGAAACATTGGCTTCTGAGCAAAATCCTTTTGAAGTTCCTCAGCATTATTTTACAGATTTATCCCAAAAAATAGCTGCACAAACTACCCAAAAAAGCGGTTTTTCATTGGATGAAATAGCAGAGAAGGTTTCAGTATTTCAGACTCCTAATGCTTATTTTGAATGGCTTCCTGCTAAGATTAATGCAAGAATAGCTGCTGAAAAAGAACCTAAATCAATCTTTGACCTTGAGCAATATCAGTACAAGTGGGTGTATGCAGGAGCTTTTGCAGTATGTTTATTGATATTGAGCCTAGGCTATATGAACCTGTTTCAGACTGCCAAACCTAACAATGAGATAGTCAAGAATGAGCAAAAAGAAAAGCCTCAGAAAGAATTATTTGCAGAAGAGAAAGCACCTAAAATAGAACAAGGTGAAGAAGAAAATAAGCCTCCTGTGATTATTGCACAAGAGAAGGAAAGTCAAAATGAGTTAAAATCAAAGGCCTTGCTTGCACAAAACCAAGTAGATACTAAGATTACACAACCTAAAATAGATTATAAATTAGAAAAAATAGAACCCAATGACCTAATCAATTATTTATCAAGTGTTTCTGTAACAGAGATAGTTTTGATAGAGATGATTTTAGAGGAAGATGAGAACCCAGCAGAATCAGATGATATTTTGATGGCTATGAGCTTAGAAAACGAAGAAGACTTATATGAACAACTTAGCGAGGAAGAATTAGAACAATTAAATCAATTATTGAAGAAAAGTTAAATATGAAAACAAATATTTTATGGACTGTAATCTTATTATTAAGCAGTACGATGGCTTATGCTCAAAGCCCTGTAAGGGACAAGATGGAAGAGAAAAGAGAAGAAATCAACGAGCTGAAAAAAGAGTATATTGCCCAGCGAATCAACCTGAATGAAAAGCAAGAAGAGAAATTCTGGGTTATTTACGATGAATACATAGAGAAAAAGATGCGACTCAAGCAGCAAATGGCAAGAATACGCCGACAAAGTGATAACCTTACTGCTACTGATGAAGATTTGAATACCAATATAGATAAGATGTTTGGCTTGCAGCAAGAAGAGTTAGATTTGGATAAGCAAAGCAAGACCAAGCTACTGACAGTCATAAATGTTCGTCAGCTTGCAGAACTTTACCGAAGTGAAAAAGAATTTATTAGAAGAATCTTACAGACACTGCGCGGGCGTAACAAAAATGAGGGAGGTCAGGATGATGATGGGCAAGATGAATAAAAGAGGTGAATTTTTAAATCTAATCTTTAATGAAAGCCTTAGAATATCTGAAAATATTCTGGGGCTTTCTAATGTATGTTTGAGCTTATATTGAATGTTTTTGTGAGATTATTTCAAAATAAGAAGGAATTGCCACATCAAAAAATTAAAGCTAGCAATATTAGAACTTGTTGCTTAAATCAAACTTAGTAAAAAATCCGTAAAAACATTAGAATTAAAGTATGATTTACTTCCTTAGATAAATAGACTTAAAAGACGAAACTTAAATTCTTTTATAATATTTGTCAGATTTTGATTATTATTTAGATATTTTTATTACTTTAATGCCTAAATCACAGAAATGATTATAAGTCTCTTAAACACGGATTGACTTCTATGCCACAAGATTATCGCAATAAGCTAAAAGAAATTATGGGGGTGAAAGATGCCCTCATAGAGCACCATGCACCTCTTTCCCAAGAATTGATTTTGAAAATCCTTCGCAACTTGGAGGAAAAAATGGATAGCTTTGGGGAAAAACTAAAGGTAACTCGCAAAGCCTTTAATGTAGTTACCGAATCTCTCCAAAATGTAGTCAAATATGCTAATAAAGAAGCGCAACAACCTGATACTTTTCCTGTATTCGTTTTAGACCGTCAAAGTGATAAATATCAAATAGGATCAGGAAATCTTATTTCTAAGGAAAAGACTCCCCAAGTAAAAGCAAAATTGGAGCAACTCAATTCATTAGACTGGTATGGCATACAGCAAGCCTACAAAGAAGCTATCCGTAAAAATCTCAAAAATGAAGATACTAGCAGAGATAAAAATAGTGCAGGACTTGGATTCATAGAGATGGCTCGTAAATCAGAGCAAAAGTTGATTTTTGATTTTTACTCACATGACAGCAAAACCGATTATTTTATATTAGTAGTTATTATCAATAAATAAAATGAGAAGTTAGAACTCTGTTTTAGAAGCTATATTAAAATATTTTAATATAAATATTTATTTTTTAGACATACTAACTAAAATATAAATATTTGTGTTTTAAAAGTGATAGTTTAAAAATAGATAAAGTAACTTTTATTTATAAACATTCTTTATTTAATAACCAATAACAATTAAATCTTTCAAAATATGAGCTTTCAAGATATTGAAGTAGAAGAGTTTAAAGCAAAAATGCAAGAAGCTGATACTATAGTATTAGATGTGCGTACTACTCCTGAACTAGTAGAAGGTAAAGTGCCAAACAGCACTATGATTAATTTTACGGAACCTGATTTTGCTGATAAAGTAGCTGAACTAGGCAAAGAAAAGACCTATCTAATTTATTGCCGAAGTGGAAACCGAAGTGCTCGTGCCTGTGAACAAATGGAAGGGATGGGTTTTACCAAACTGTATAATCTAGTGGGTGGCATACACGCTTGGAATGCTGATGAATAAAATAAACCTTTGAAAAGCCATTCTCTTATAAGGCATTTATGTATCAAGAAGATAGATAAATGCCTTATTTTTTTGCACAAAACAGAAGAATAATAAATGTAAAATACTCATTATTAATAAGTTATGCTTATGTTCTTAACATAATCAGCTAAAATAAAAGGTTATCTGACAATTTTTGTGGGGATAGCATTGTAAAATAGACTTTAGTCTGTTTCAGAGGCTAAGGACGGAGGCTAAAGCTCTCCGCTACAGGCTTATCACAAAAATTGTCAAACAATCAAATAAAATTGAATATCTACAAGGAAAATAAAAGCTAGTTTCAGGAAATTGTGTTTTAGCCAAATTTTTTTATAATTTTGGTAGTCAAAAAAAACACAAAATCCATTCTATGTTAAGAGGATAATTATGAAAAAATTAGTAGTACTTACAGGGGCTGGCATTAGTGCCGAAAGTGGCATCAAGACTTTTAGAGATTCTGACGGATTATGGGAAAACTTCGATGTCATGGAAGTAGCCTCTATTGAGGGCTGGCACAAAAATCAAGAACTTGTATTAGAGTTTTATAATCAACGCCGTGTTCAGGCAATGGCAGCAGAACCCAATGAAGGACACAAAGCCCTTGCACGCCTTGAGAGTTATTTTGATGTGCATATCATCACCCAAAATGTAGATAATCTTCACGAAAGGGGAGGCTCTACGAATGTTATTCACTTGCACGGAGAACTCAACAAGATAAGAAGTGTGCTAGACGATAATATAATTTATGAGTGGGACGCAACCCCTATCAAGCTGGGTGATACATGTAAAAAAGGAGGACAACTTCGCCCTCACATTGTATGGTTTGGGGAGGCAGTACCGATGATGGAGATAGCAGCACAAGTTACTCACCAAGCAGATATTTTTATGGTAGTAGGCACTTCATTAAATGTCTATCCTGCGGCTGGATTGTTAGACCTTGTAGGAAATGATATTCCAAAATACATCATAGACCCCAATATGCCAAGAGTAAGACAAAACCCTAACCTACATCTTATAGAAGCAGTCGGAAGTATTGGTGTTCCTCAAGTTGCAAAAGAGTTGATTGCTACTTACAAATAACAGTATCAAATAACAGTATCAAATAACAGTATCAAATAACAGTGTCAAATAACAGTATCAGTATCAAATAACAGTATCAGTATCAAATATTAGTGTCATTCTGTTGCGTAGCTTTTTCAGTATCATTCCTTCAAAATCCCCCCTTTGGGGCTTAGGGGGCTAATCATCAATAAATATGTTACATCACTTTGAAATTAAAAAAACTGCTCGCTATGCTACCTTAGGAAACTTATCGGCTCAGACAGAGCAAATCTGGTTTGTATGCCATGGCTATGGTCAGTTGGCAGAGTATTTTATCCGTAAGTTTAATATCTTTGACGAGGAGAAGCATTTTGTAGTAGCACCCGAAGGACTTTCACGGTTTTATTTAGATAATTTTTCGGGAAGAGTTGGAGCTACTTGGATGACCAAAGAAGACCGTAAACAAGAAATTGAAGATTATTTAGCTTATCTCAATCAATTGTATGCACATATTTTTGAGGATGCTTCACTTTCTCCAGATGATTTTAAAATCAATATAATGGGTTTTTCTCAGGGAGTAACTACGGCAAGCCGCTGGGTTTTTGATGGAAAGGTGAAGTTTGATAGCTTTGTGATGTGGGCAGGCAATATCGCCCATGATTTAGATTTTGGCAAGACACAAGCCATTTTGGGAGATAAATCTTTGTATTTCGTCTATGGAGAACAAGATGAACTCATCAAACCTGAGCATTTTGCCAAGCAAACCGAACAACTCCAAAAGCTTAACCTCGCTGCTAAGATTATTCCTTTTGAAGGAAAGCATGAGGTAAGTAGAGAAGTACTTAAAACTCATTTTGCTTAGAATTTAAAGCAATATTAATTTTATGTTAAATTTTTATTCTTACATTGATTTGAAAGATTAACCTTATATTTTTGTATTATAGTTCAACTAAATAATTTACTTCAATCTAAACGATTAATTTCATGAAAAATTTCTTTAAAAACCCAAAAACCCAAAAACCCAATTAATTGGATATTTGGTATTCACTCCCTTGCACTAATGAGTATAATGCTTTCTTGTAGTCAAAATTTAGAGCCAGAACCTCAAAAACTTCAGAAAAGCAGTTTTTTATCAGTAGAAGAACAAGCTAAGATTGCTCTTACATCAAAAAGAATTTTTCGTGCTACTGATGATATTTTGTTAGCATATAGTAGCCAAAAAAATGCTACTCTTGATGATGTTATCTCAAATCCAGCATCTTTTTTAGATGATGTGATAGATGATTTAAAGCAAAGTGAAGATTCAGTAGAATTTAATTAGGCTATGCAAAATCAAAATATAGCTTCGCTTAAGAATAATATTGATTTTAATAATACCGACCCTACTCTTAATAGTTTCATTACAAATGCTTCCCCAAACATGGTAGCAACGATAAATGACTTGTCAAATAGACTAACAACTGGGTTAATTAATAAATTTTCAAATTCAACCCAAGATTCTCTAGAAATAGCTACTGTTGCTAGATTTATGGAAAAAATAGTCGTGAAATATGAAAATGATGTAGCAAGCAATCCTAATTTGACACTCACTTAGAAGAATATGATTTTTACTGCAACTACCACTATTATTTCAAACTCTGAGAACTTTATAGGATTAGCTGTATCTATTGTAGAGTATGATTCTAGCAATAAAATATTTGGAAGAATATGGAGAGGTATTAGAAATGCTACAAGATTTGTTGCTAATGCAGTTATTACAGTTGTGAATGTTGCAATAAGTGCAGTAGTAATAGGAGTAAGGATAGGAATTGTATCAGGACTTTTTGCAAGTTTTGTTGCTGGTCCAGCAGGTTTTCTTACTGGCTTTCTTTTAGGGTTGGCAATGGGGGTAGTAATAGGGACTTATGAAGCTATCTCACGAAATAGATGTTATCGTATTCTTGGATATACACAATGTTATACTCCAGTTTCATAGTAGTAATTTAAAACAGTTATCAATTTCTGATAACTGTTTTTGCTAAGTCTAATAAATAAATTTTTTGTTAGTGTAAATTTTCCGTTGCAAGGTTATCATATTTAGCGGTAAGTACAGCTATGGCATTAGAGCCTATTGGCGA
>JBBRUH010000181.1:0-10344 GCA_038248005.1 Cytophagales bacterium
AACTACATACTACAAAAGAAACAATACTTTTTCAGAATAAAATTTGTTGAGTTTGAAAAATATTTTTACCAGTTCAATACTAGGTAAGAGCCTAATTATTTTACGTTTTTTTACAAAACGAAACTTTATTCTAAACATGCGTTTTAAAGTTTCCCTATATCATTGTATTATCAGATTTTTATTTGGTTTGGATTTAAGATAACTTTTAGTTGTTGTCAATACTTGAATCCCCCCTCTGCTCTTAGCGTCTTCACATACCCACAATAGCAACTGTTCTCAGTATCTCGCTAAGAACAAACTTTACGAACCTTTTAAACTCAAATATAAAATAAGATTCTGAAATATTAAGATACTCTTTTCTTACTTTACATCCAAAACAATGATTAGATGATACAAAAATTTAGTCTTAGCGTGATGCTAAGACTAGTTTGCTGTTGTGGATTACGCTTACCGCCATAACCTCTAACCAGAATGGTTTAAAAATCAAACCTAATTCTAACCAAACCCATAAGGTTTTCGAAACCTTATAGGTTTTTTCAAATACCGTTACGCACCCAGCCACCCCTCTGCTCTTAGCGTCTTCACATACCCACAATAGCAACTGTTCTTAGCATCTCGCTAAGAACAAACTTTACGGATTATTTATACTAAAATATAAAATAAAATTCCGAATAAACACATATATACAAAATATAAAATCTAACATTCAAACCCAAATCACGGCTGTATGATACAGAAACTTGTGATCATAGCGAGACGCATCTGACCAGTTTGCTGTTGTGCGGCAAGACGCTATGACCAAAGTGGGGAAAGATTGCTCCAAGTGCGGCTATCGCCTAACACTTGAAACATTTTTTGTTTTTTTATAGACTTACGACATACGGGGGGAAGGTAAATATCAATTCAAAGAATCTTTTACGGAAGATAGGGTTTTTGCTGTTTATATTTCCTCTGATTTACAGATTAATCTAGGGAAAATTTTTGAAGATTAAAAAATTATTGGGTTTAAATCTTTCTTTCCTTCCCTAAATTCATCTATTATTTGCATAATCACCAAAAAAAAACTAGCTTTCGTTTCTTTTACGAAAAAATAGGGATTCAAAATATTTTATTTTCAATTTTGGTGCATGACTTCATCTAAACAAACATTTCAAGAAAAAACTGATAAGCTAGGAGAGGAAATCAAAATCCGTCATTATCAGCATGAATATATACAGCATATACAATTAGGGCAGGTGAAAGCACAACTTCAATTCCAGAACCTTGAGTTGGCTCGTAGTCGTGCAAAGTATCTAAGACAAGAGACTATCAAAAACTTAGATACATTGTTGCTTCAGTTTGAGCAAAAAGCTAAACAAAGAGGTATAAAAGTGCATTGGGTAGAAAATGCAGAAGATGCTCAACACCTTATTAGAAATATTTTACATCAAAAAAATAGCCAGCAAATCATCAAAGCTGCCTCTCCAATCCTTCAAGAGGTAAATCTAGAATCTTCTCTGCAAAATCAAGAAATTGAAATCATTTCGAGTAATCTTCATGAGCAAATCGCTACATATTTACCTGAAAGCATTCAGGCAAGCACTCAATGGATTTTACCTCATTCTTCTAAAGCGATAGCACAGGCGATAGAATATAAAGATGGACAAGCTGTTAAAACAGAGCAAGGTGAAATTCAGGAATATCTCCACAAAAAATTCTTAAACCGTATCAAACCTGAGGCTGTAGGCATTTTAGGAGCAGATTTTATGGTAGCAGATACAGGAAGTCTTAGTTTTTCGGATGATGAGGGCAATATTCAGTCTGTTTTTGAGCATACATCAAGGCAAATCGTGGTAATGAGTTTATCTCAAATCATTGCTAAGATGGAAGATTTAGAGTTATTCTTGACATTGAAAGACAGTTACAAGCATGGCAAAAATCAAGTAGCACAATATTTACTTTTGCAAGCTCCTTTGCCTAGTGCTGATGGTGAAAACACTCAAAATTTAGATTTGATTATACTCGATAATGGGCGGACACATCTTTACCAAGACCAAAACTTTCGTGAGGCTCTGGAGTGTATTCACTGTGAGGCTTGTGCGAGTGCTTGCCCTGTAGTGCCTCAGCTTAGTCTGGCACAAAATCAACCTTACCCAGGAGCAATTGGAGCTATCTTAAAATCTGCAAATCCAGCTCAGTCAGAGAATGAATTGTTAGAAAATAGTACTTTGTGTGGTGCTTGTGCGGAGGCTTGCCCAATCGGGATTCCTTTGCCTGACATGATGCGGTGTCTTAGGGCAGAACAGCAGGCTAAGAAGTGGAAAAATCCTATGTCTAAATTCTCTTTTTTCAAGCCTAAAAAATCATTTATGGAAGCGGTTAAGAAACATTACTTTTCAAACAATAAGCCCTCAGAAAGTTTTTATAGTCAACGAAAAAAAAAGAAGTAAAGTGGAAATAAAACTTCTTCTTACATAAAAAATTGATTTTTAATCTTTATATTACAAGTAAATTCAATTATTTTAAATATAATATATGTCATCCCATAAAAAAAACTTTGTCTCAACCTCTATGCAAACGCTCTCAAAAAAATATTTTAATATAGGTCAATATCGCTTAGATATTTGGAATAATCTAAAACTAATAGCACCTAATTTTAAAGGAAGTAAACAACCTAGCACCGAAGAACAAGCTTACATTTTTGAGCTACTAGATCGCTTAGATGTCATTGAACGTTACTGGGCATACCCTGGCAAAAAAGCCATTGATAGCCTTAAACTGATGCTGAGTCGTCAAGAGTTTAATTCGTTTGGTCTGGCTTTGAGCAATATTTTTAAGGCTTTGACCAGTGAATCTTATCGTCTTAATCCAGTCAGTGCTAAAGCAAATCTTAATAATATCTTAGAAGAAGGTTCTATCGAGAAATATGATGCTAATAAACATTACTTCGAGGTAATGGTAGTGGATTCGATTTCAGAAGAACAGGAAAATAATTTGGTTGACCGTTTCGAGGAGGTACAAAACACCAATGATAAATTTATTTACAACGTACTGATTGTACAATCAGTACAAGATGCCTTAATTGCGTTGCTTTTTAATCCTAATCTTCAGTGTGGGCTGATTCGTCAAGATATTCCTTTGTATTCTACTAATAATCTTGATACCATTTCTAGCTTCTTGGGTTCTATTCCGAAGTTTGAATCTTTTGTGGTAGAATCTCATGATACAGGACCTATATTAGGTGAGATGCTCAAAAATTTTAGACCAGAAATAGACTTATTTTATATTACTAATACTTCTATTAGCCAAATCAAGACCAATACTTTGGGGCTATTTAGAAGGATTTTTTATCGTCAAGAAGATATACAAGAGTTGCATTTAAGTATTTTGAGAGGAATTAGAGAACGTTATCATACGCCTTTCTTTAATGCTTTACGCCAATATAGCCAAAAACCGACAGGTGTATTTCACGCTATGCCTATTTCTAGGGGTAACTCCGTCTTTAAGTCTAATTGGATTAAAAGTTTGGGTGATTTTTATGGGCGAAATATTTTTCTTGCCGAAACCTCCGCTACTACTGGTGGGCTAGATTCATTGCTTCAACCCACAGGCTCTATCAAAGAAGCACAGCAATATGCCGCACGAGCCTTTGGGTCTAAAGAGACTTTTTTTGTAACCAATGGTACTTCCACATCCAATAAAATCGTCTTACAGGCACTTATTCGCCCTGGCGATGTAGTATTAGTAGATAGAGATTGTCATAAATCACATCATTATGGCTTGGTGATGATGGGAGCCAAGGCAGTTTATTTAGATTCTTATCCTATCATAGATTATTCTATGTATGGAGCAGTGCCTTTAGCAGATATCAAAGAAAAACTATACGAATTTAAGGAAGCAGGGCGGCTGAGTAGTGTCAAAATGTTGATTTTGACTAACTGTACTTTTGATGGCATGGTCTATAATGTGGAGCGAGTCATGGAAGAAATCTTAGCCATTAAGCCTGATATGGTCTTTCTGTGGGATGAAGCTTGGTTTGGTTTTGCTAGATTTACGCCTGTATATCGTCAGAGAACGGCCATGTACAATGCCGATAAGCTTTCTAAAAAATACAAGAGTCCAGAGTATAAAGAATATTATGAAGCGAGACTAATTGCAGAAGAGGGTAAAACACTCAATATACCTAACCCAGAGGAAGTCAAAATCAGGGTTTATTCTACACAATCTACCCATAAAACCCTTACAGCCTTTAGACAAGGCTCTATGATTCATGTCTATGATGAAGAGTTTAAACGCAAGACAGAAGACGCTTTTCATGAAGCATATATGACACATACTTCCACCTCTCCTAACTATCAAATAGTGGCATCACTAGACATAGGTAGGAGGCAAGTAGAGCTAGAAGGCTATGAGATGGTAGAAAAAGGAATAGAAATGGCGATGAATCTCAGAGAAAAAATTACGATTCATCCTCTTTTAAATAAATACTTTGAAGTATTGACCATAGCTCAGTTTATCCCCGAAACTTATAGAAGTTCTGGACTTTCTGTTTATTTTGATGCAGAAGAAGGCTGGTCACAGATGGGTGAAGCTTGGGAAAAAGATGAGTTTGTGCTTGATCCTACTAAGATTACACTCTATATAGGCAAGACAGGGATAGATGGAGATACCTTCAAAAGAGAATTTTTGATGGATAAATTTGGGATTCAGGTCAATAAAACTACTCGCAATACAGTACTTTTTATGACTAACATAGGCACTACACGCAGCTCAGTTACTTATCTAGTGAGTGTGCTTCTCAAAGTGGCAGAACAAATAGAAGAGAAGACACGCTCTTTTAATCCAGCAGAAATGAAACTCCACGAAGCGTCTATCCAATCACTCACTCAAAATCTCCCTCCTCTGCCTAATTTTAGCTACTTTCATGCAGCCTTTCGCTCACACTGGGATACCTCAGAGGGCAATATCCGTGATGCTTATTTTTATGCCTATGAAGAGGAATATTGTGAATATCTCAAAATAGAAGAATGTGAAAAAGCCATGGAAGAAGAACGTGAGATTGTCTCTACCAACTTCGTAACACCTTATCCACCAGGCTTTCCTATATTAGTACCTGGGCAAGTAATGACACGTGAAATCATAGATTTTATGAAGGCATTAGATGTCAAAGAAATACATAGTTACCGTCCTGAGCTTGGTTTTAGAGTGTTTAAAGAAATGGCTCTAGAAAAATTAGGCTACAAATCACATCCCCCTAAACCTAAAGTAAAAGAAGGGGAAGAGGAGGACAGTCAAGAAAATGAACCAGTAAAGATTGATAAAGTAATTGTCAGTAATGGAAATGGTCAAAAAATAAAGACAAAAAATAACTAAACACCTGACTTAACATTAAAATAGAGGGTAATCTCTCTATAAACACAATATTCTTTTTAATTAACTAACAACTAACACTTACTAAAAAACATGGCAAAAGTACAATCCAAAATTTTGAACCTAGCAAAGAGAGAAAAGAAAGTCTTAAATGGAATTTCAGATATTCGTCGTTTCTTTTATAAAAATGAAATTCCCATTTATTTTATCAGTGCCACCAACTTTAATCTTTTAGGAGCAGATGAATGGATAAAAGGCTTTAAGTATATATCCTATATTGATTGCTTTGATCGCCAACATCCCAATGTGTTTGTTCCTTCTGAGCTTCCTCATGAAGAGTTTAGAAGTATAGAAGATATCAATAACTATTTACTAGAGCATAAAGAAGTCTCTGACCTTATCAATAAAAGAGCCGTGAAGGGAAACAAGGGTAAAGCTCTATTTCTGATGTTTGATGAGCGTACCGAGGAACTTGCTAAAGAATTGGGTTTAGAAGTAATTTTCCCTAATGCAAACCTTCGCACACACTTAGACAATAAAGTAACGACTACTCGAGTAGCCGAGAAAGCAGGTGTACCTTCTGTGCCTAATGTGCTTGCTAAAATAGAAAGCTACAAAGACCTCAGAAAAAAGACGAAAAATCTTGGAGAGCAACTAGTGATTCAGACTCCTTTTGGGGATTCGGGACACACCACTTTTTTTATCTCGAATGAAGCTGAGTTTAACAAACATGCAGATGAAATCATAGGTGAAGCAGAGGTCAAAGTTATGAAACGGATTAATTGCGTTGGTTCTGCCATAGAAGCCTGTGTAACAAAACATGGGACTATTGTAGCACCACTGATGACTGAGTTAGTAGGCTTCAAAGAACTTACCCCTTACCAAGGTGGCTGGTGTGGCAATGAAATATTTCCAGGAGCATTCACCAAAAATATTCGTGATAAAGCACGTGCATATACAGAGAAGTTTGGAAATCAACTTCGTGAAGAAGGCTATAAAGGATATTTTGAGCTAGATTTCTTGATAGATCAAGACAATGGCGAAATCTACCTTGGTGAGCTTAACCCCAGAGTAACAGGAGCCAGTTCAATCACTAATCATGCGGTCTTTGCTTTGGCTGATTGTCCTTTGTTTATGTTTCACATCTTAGAGTGGATGGACATAGATTACAAGTTAAGCATCTCACAGCTTAACCAGCGCTGGAATCGCCCTGAAAATGTAGATTCTTGGAGTCAGTTAGTCATCAAACATACCGAAGACACCATTGATACCATACGGTATGCACCTCCTACGGGTATTTGGGTAATGAAAGAAGATGGCACTGTATATTACTCTAGATATGATACACACAGAAGAGCCGTAGAGAGTGAGCAAGAAGCTTTCTTCTTACGCATCAGCAATGTAGGAGATTATCGTTATGAAGGAGCAGACTTGGGGATTTTAGTTACACGTGGACGCTTGATGACTGATGAGTTTAAACTCAATGACCGTGCAAAACTTTGGATAGCAGGTATCAAAAATAACTTTATAGGAGATACACCTACCAATATGACTTTTGCTCAAAATACTATTGCAGAAATAGGTGGCTTTAAGCTGATGTAAGTGATGAGTTGTAAATGATGAGTGTTGAGTTATTATATTAAAATACTGATAATCAGTTTTTTATAACAATATTAAAGTGTAAACTAATTTTGACCATCTACTTAATGAACAAAAACACTTTACAGAGCTTTATATGATTTTGATAATTAAATCTTAGATAAGCGAATGAAAACTCCTTCTTGGATGCGTCTTACTTTGCGTTTGGCAGCAGTTTATAATGTATTGTGGGGAACTTGGGTAATCTTGTTTCCTAACCTGTTTTTTGATTATTTTAGTTTGGCTCGCCCTGTATATCCTGGAATATGGCAGGCAGTAGGGATGATTGTAGCCTGCTATGGCTTGGCTTACTGGATAGCCTCTTATGCACCTACCAAGCATTGGGGAATTGTTTTGGTGGGTTTTTTGGGTAAAGTCTTTGGTCCTATAGGCTTCGTACAGCAGTGGATGGCAGGTACTTTGCCACTTGTCTTTGGATTACATAACATTACCAATGATTTAATCTGGCTCATTCCCTTCGGTTTGATTTTATATCATTCTTACAAAAGAGGAGATATGGTATTAGAGTAAGTATCTTTTGACCAAAAAAAGTACATTGCTTTTTACAATTGATAGACAATGTGTAGTTTTGTCAGAACATTTTAAATCAAAAAAACAATGCAAATCATCATCATCAATGGTCCTAATCTTAATCTTTTGGGTAAGCGTGAACCTAGTATCTATGGAAATACAACTTTCGATGATTATTTTAAGGATTTGAAAAGTAAATATCCCGTTATCAAGATTCACTACTTTCAATCTAATCATGAGGGAGATTTGATAGATAAAATCCAAGAAGTGGGTTTTGATTATGATGGCATAGTCCTCAATGCTGGTGCATTTACTCATACTTCTATTGCACTTAAAGATGCTATCTCTTCTGTCAAAAGCCCCACGATAGAAGTTCATATTTCTAATGTCTATGCAAGAGAAGAATACAGACACAAAAGCCAGCTTGCAGAAGCTTGTAAAGGGGTGATTGCAGGGCTAGGACTGGATAGTTACGAACTAGCTATTCACTATTTTATCAATGAAGGAAAAAGAACAAGTCAGAGATAAGAGATTGATTATTGGGAGACTAAATGATTAGCCTCCCAATTTCTTAATTTTCTTAAAGTTGGTTAGTCAAATTTAGAATACTCAGAACTTTCACAGCCAAAATTATCAATCAGATAATTATCCATTTCATCTGCTTTTTCAGCAAAATTGGCAATAAATTGCTGTATATTGCTTCTAAAAGAACTCTGTAAATCGCTCATGTGCACTCTGTAAGACATATAAATCAAGCCCTGAAAAATCCCAAAAGAAAAAGGTGGATTCGGAGCACTCAGAATGTATCTATATACATTTTCTAAGTTTGCTTTGGGAAGTTTTACAAGAGGACTCGTAGTATAGAGATAGTTTTGGTTATAGACAAATATCCTCACCAAAGAGCTTCCCTGATGAAACTCCCAGTAGTCATATCCATTGCGTGCTGTCACGGGGTCTATGCCCAACTCTTGAAGAGCATCTTCTACAAAGATAGCTAAAGGACTTAGTGTAGGTTCATCAAAAAATGTATCTTGATCTATACTCGCTCCACAATTGAAGCAATACTCCGTTTTTTCAAATAAAAGACTACTACAAGAAGGGCATTTGACTGAGAATTCCATGCCTACATTTTCTGAGAAAGACTGTAAATCTTGCATCAGGTTTTCGGCAGGAATCGCAAAACCCACATTGTCTGCATTACTAAATTTGCTCGTAGTAACACCTACTACCTCTCCTCTCAGGTTGACTAAAGGTCCACCACTATTGCCAGGGTTTACTGCTGCATCGGTCTGTATATAGTGTCTTCCATCCATGAGCTGTTTTATAGAAGATATGATACCATCCGTAACCGTAAAAGGCATTCCATAAGGAAAGCCTAAGACAGCGACTCTATCCATGTTTTGGATTACGCCCACAGGCTGTAAATTCAGGTGAGGTAAATGATCTAAACTTTTGGAGGGCATCAGAAAAGCTAAATCAACTATAGGATTCAGAAAAACTACTTTTGCAGCGATTCGCTCTCTGTCTTGTGTCTCTATAGAAACCATTTTATGATTAGCCACTACGTGATTATTAGTAACTACTATTCCGTGGTTTTTGAGATAAAAGCCACTTCCACTCCCAGAGGATGTGCCTATTTTGACGACTGCAGGTATGATATTTTGTATTTCTTCCATGATGTTTTTCAATAATATAATGTAAATCTCAACGCCTAATTGAAAATGTAATGCTTTTCAAATCAATAAAATATGTGCTTATAAAGCACATACTTGCCATAACTAAACAACTCATAACTTTCTTAGACTTCACTCATTACCTTTTCACAAGCCTTTCTGAGGGAATGTGCTGCAGCTTCCCATTCTAAAGCGTTGGCTTCTTTGATTCCTTGAATTATGATTTCGCAGATATTTTGAGGAATGACATAATAATAAATTAAACCATAAAAACCTGTAAGAATAGTCAGCGTTGCACCCATATAATCTTTTTTCTCTACTTCATCTTTGGAGTTCTCAGCCGTTTTTCGGAGGTAATTATGTACGTTACTGAGGTTGTAGGTAGTCTTTTCAGAAATAAACTGCTTAGAGTTGTACATAGATTCTGCAAACTTTTCTTTGTCTATCTCCAAAAACTTTTCTACATTCTTTCTCCCTTTTAGTACTTTTTCATTAAATAATACATTGGCATTTAGTTCTCTTATACTTTTTTCTATTTCAGCCTTTAGATAACCTTGAGGACGCATAAAGTAATCAATCTTGGTAAAAGCCATAAAATAAGCATCCCACCCAAAACTATCTAACCTTCTGCCAATAAAATAATCGTGGTATTGAATAGCTTCTCGTAAATACTCCTGAAATTTTTGGAAAGCAATGTCAATTTGTTTGGGAGTAAATGGCTCTACTTGCATCTCTGAAAAACGCTCTGCACCGAATTTTTCTATAAATACATCATCATTGGCATCTGCTTGAATACAGATTTCTTCTATGACTCTATATAACTTAAAAGGCTCACAAAGCTCAAGAGGCATATCACATCTAAAATAAATATCATTCCCCTCTAGCTTGATTTGAGCCAGTACCAGCGTGCCAAAATTAAGCTCAGATACTTGACGCATTAATGGAATAAGATATTTGGCAGGTACTCTCAGAAAAGGAGCATTTACATAAAGATGGTTTTCCTTAATTTCCAGATTAACTACTATGGAGCCATGAGGAAGGGAATACTTTGTTTTTTCGGGATTAAGAGCTTTTTGAGATAAGCCTTCTTGGATATAATCTAAGGTGGCATAGACGGTTTCTAAGTAGTTTTTTCCTTCATAAGTTTTCATCA
>JBBRUH010000182.1:0-10326 GCA_038248005.1 Cytophagales bacterium
AAAGGCAGTACTTGGATTCAAAAAATAAATGCAACTGCGAATAGGAGAGATAGAATCTGATTTAAAAAAAGAAAAGGATTTTGAAGCTCTTTTCCTAAAAAATATACATCTTGCTTCTCGACAAAAATTAGCAGTATGACACATATAATTTGCAAGCAAAGATACACAATAGCTTATTACCCTTGATTTAGCTATTTCTAAAACACCAACCACGGAGGAGCATAACTTAACTCAAGTACCTTGTTCAGTGTTGATGTTAGGGAGCATTGAAAAAATAATCTACCTTCAATTATTTCTAAATAAACTCAGACCATTGTCAAGGTAAAAATCTTTATTTGAACAAGAAACCGAGTATGATACAAAAGGATACCAAAGGCATCTTACGCTTATAGAAAGACAATCAAGATAGCTAGTACGACCCCTATTGGGGTCATACCATGTCCTCTTGTTATTTTCTATAAACGTTGTATTCCTACAGAATAAGAAGATTAGTTTAAAAATAGTTCAGGCCGAGAGCTGAGTCTAGTTTTATCAAAAGGCTAATCCCTAGTTCACGGTAAATTGAGTGTATTATTAATTGAATAGTCCCTTATAACTAAGAAGCCTTTTCAAGCACTCCTGATTCTCCTTTATTTTTAGAAAAATAAGCAGTAATATTATCCACTACCAGATAAGCAGAAGGCACTAAGAAAATGGTCATTAATAGAGATCCAATCAAACCTCCTATGATAACCCAGCCTAGTCCGTTTTTCCATTCTGAGCCAGCACCAGAAGCCAAGGCTACGGGAAGCATTCCCATTACCATTGCTAGGGTAGTCATCAAGATAGGTCTTAGACGTTCTTTGCCAGCTTCTACGAGTGCATCAAAACTAGACATTCCTTCGGCTTTGAGGTTATTGGTAAAATCCACAATCAAAATGGAGTTTTTGGTTACTAAACCCATCATCACTACAATCCCCATTGCGGTAAAAATACCCATACTTCCTTTGACAATGGCCAAGGCTACAATGCCTCCAATCACAGCCGAAGGAATCGCTAGGAGTGCTACTACAGGATAAATATAATTATCATACAAAGCCACTAAAAGCAGATAAATCAAGATGATGGATATTCCAAAAGCTCCTCCAATGGCTGAAAAACCATTTCTTGCTCTCTCTACATCTCCTATAAAATAATAATTAATCTCCTTGTCTAATCCAGCTTCTGCGATGGCAGCTTCAATGTCTACTGCTACTGTACCTGATTGACGACCTTGCAAAGCAGATTCTAGTTTTACAGAAGTAACTCTGTCTGTTCTCTCTAACTGAGAAGGACCTAGACTAGGAATTATATTTGCAAATTGACTTAGCTTAACGAGTTGTCCTTGATTATTGATAAAAGATATATCTTGCACATCTTCCGAACTTCTTCGATCAAAGCCATCCAGCATTACTACAATGTCATATTCTGTATCATTTTCTTCAAATTTAGAATCATCGTTGCCAGAATAGGCATTGCGAAGAGTAGCTCCAACAGTCTGTACATTTAGTCCTAGTGTAGCCATTTTTTCCTTGTCTATATCTACTTTCACTTCTGGAACTCCTCCTTCTATGGTAAGGCGAACATCTGTAGTACCTGCAATATTCTGAACTAATTTTTTAACTTTCTCAGCAGATTTTAAAGTGGCTTCTGATTCTTTACCATTGATAATAATCTCAATAGGCACTGAGGTAGCTCCATTGATATTGATTTTGGAGGCACGTACTTTTACCCCAGGGATTTTTCTGAGTTTATCTTTGGCGATGGGTAGCCATTCATCCGTAGTAAAATCTCTTTGATCTCTACCTACTAACTTAATCGTAATTTCGGAGACATATTTTCTAGCACCTCCACCATCAAAACCACTACTGCCCCCTACAGAGGCAATTACTCTTTCAATACCAGGCATGCCTAGTAAGATGTTTTCAGCTTTTCGGCTTACTTGATTGGTATATTCTAAGGTAGCATCTTTGCTTAATTCTATATTTAGAACGGCTTCTCCTCTGTCGCCTTCACTCACAAATTCACTTCCTAAAAAGCCATTTGCCATCAATGCCATCATCCCTGCAACGGCTACAAAGAGTGCTATAAATACATATCTCTTATGACGCAAAACCCAGTGCAATCTGCGGCTATACCATTCTGACAAACTTATAAACTGAGCTTCTGTCCAGCTATTGAATCTTCCCCAAAGGGTTTTTTTATCAAAATGAGGAGCTTCAGAAAACCTAGAAGCCAACCAAGGAGTAACTGTAAAACATACAAATAAACTCATCAAAGTAGCTGCTACGATTACTAAAGAGAAGTTTCTCAAAATCGTACTAATAATACCTGCATCTGTGAGCATTAGCGGTAAGAAAACGACTACATCAACTAAGGTAATAGACAATGCCGTAAAGCCAATTTCATTCCGTCCATCTAGGGCAGCTTGTCTTTTGTCTTTGCCCATGTGCAAGTGTCGGTGAATATTCTCAATCACCACTATGGAGTCATCTACCAGAATACCTACTACCAATGTCAAGCCTAGCATAGTCATTAGGTTAAGGGTATAACCTGCCAAATACAAGGCAATAAAAGTTGGCATAAAAGAACAAGGAATGGCTACTAATACTATCAAAGAATCTCTCAAACTATGCAAGAAAACCAATATCACCAAAGCTACAATGATGATGGCGAGTACTAAATCTTCTGCAACTGCTTCTGCGGAGGCAATCGTAAATTCAGTTAAATCTACTGCAAGTTCAAATTTTACTCCTTGCTTGGCAAATTCTGTTTCTATTTCTTTGATGCGTTCTTTCACACCTTCGGCTACAGCTACAGCATTGGCATCGCCTTGTTTTAGAATATTAACACCCACAGAAGAAACGCCATTGATTCTATTGATGGTGGTAAGTTCTTTGCGACCATCTATGACATCTGCTATTTCACGTAGTTTTACTTGTCCACCTTCTGGGCTTCTTGCTATTACTAAATCTTTTAAATCGTCTAGTTTCGTAAATTTCCCCGCCAAACGCACTCTAATTCCCTTGCCATCTTCTTTGACTTCACCTGTGGGAAAATCTAGGTTTGCTTGCCCAATGGCTTGTGTAACTTGCAAAAGAGATAAATGATAGGATTGAAGTTTTTCTTCATCTATGTTAATCCTAATTGCTCGTTCTTCTCCTCCTATTAAAATTATTTGTGCAACTCCGTCAGAAGAGGAGATAATGGGTTTAATCTGGTCTTTCAATAGTTGAAAAAACTCTGTAGTAGGTAAGTTTGATTTGACTGCATACCGTAAAACAGGAAAATCATCTGAAGATATTTGACTAATCTTAGGCGTATCAGCATCATCAGGAAGCTGATTCACCACTTGATTGAGTTTTCGTTGTGCTTCTTCTTGTGCTTGGTCTATATCCACTGTATTTTCCATTTCTAAGATTACATTAGAAATACCTTCTAGTGAAGTAGTACGCATTTGTTTGACTCCTTCTAATGAAGAAAGTCCTTCCTCTATGATTTTACTTACACTAGTTTCTACCTCAGAAGGGTTTGCTCCTGGATAGATAGTCGTGATGGTAAGCACAGGAGTTGTAAATTTAGGTAATAATTCTAGCCCCAAAGACGAGAGTGATATATAACCCATCAAGATTAAAGTAGCAAAAATTACTACTATCAATGAAGGGCGTTTGATAGAGAGTTCGGTAAGCGTCATAATTATTTATCTATTTTAATAGTAGTACCATCTTGTAGGTTGAGTTGCCCAGTTGCGATGACTGACTCACCTTCTTTTAAGCCAGAAACTATTTCTAAGTTGTTTCCAAAGGAGTTTCCTATGACGATATTTCTTAATTTAGCCACACCGCTTTCTGCTACAAATACCTGTGGCTGTTTCACACTTCCTACCAATGCAGCACGAGGAATCAGCAGTTTATTTTGTTTTTGAGAATTTTTCCCTTTGATAGTGCCGTACATTCCTGCCTTGATAAGTCCTGATGAGTTAGGAACTGTAATCTCTATTTTATAATTATGGGCAGCATCTGCCTTGACACTGATTTGCGTAATAGATCCTTCAAATTCTTTGTCGGGAAGTGCATCTGCAGAAACCTTGATAGATTGCCCTTTTTGAAATTTAAGAATATCACTTTCAGGAATCATGGCGACTAATTTGACATTTGAAATATCCGTAATCGTACCTAGATTGGCATTAGGGCTTGCCATCGTGCCTACTTCAAATATTTTATTAGTCAGATAACCTGAGATAGGAGCTATGATATTGGTTTGGCTGATGTCTTTTTGAGTGCTTTTGATTTGGATTTGGGCTGACTGAGTGTTGAGTTCAGCTTGTTTTGCACTGAGTTTAGATTGCTGAAAGTTAATATCAGCTATGGCATTTTCTTCCTGTAGATTTTTATATCTTTCTAAATCCCTACTTAATTTTTGATAAGTAGCTTTTGCATTTTCCAAGGCTACTTGCTCTGAGGAAAGACGTATTTGCAATTTTTCAGCATCTATCTTTGCCAAGAGTTGTCCTTTGGTTACAGGGTTTCCTTCTTCTATGTATGTTTGGATGATTTTCCCTTGCATCTCTGCACCAAAATTTACCTCGTGAGCAGGAGCAAAACTTCCTAAATAAGAAAATTCATAATCTACTGCTTGCATTGCTACTTTGGTAATTCTGACAGGCACATTTTCAATTTTTTCTTTGAATTGAGCAGCCTTGTTGATTTCCACTTTATTGGAGTAGAGACGAAAGGCAAAGAACAAAACAATGGCTATGATAGCAACAGCCCAGATGATTCGTTTCATAATTTTGAATTTTACTTTTCACCCCCGAAGGAAAAGTAGTTTTTTATTACCCTTCGGGGGAAGGGTTTTTTATTTTAATTTGAAGTAGCTTTTTTAAGAGTGCAAGCAAAGACGCTTGCATCAGTATTTAGTTTTCATGTTCGGGCCTTTCAGGCTATTTTTTATAAGTTAACTCTACCTAAATTCTACACTTAGGGGAGGATTTGGCTGAACTGAAGAACAAAATGAAAGTAAATAAAATAATGGATTTTTTTCATGGTAATATAGTTCGGAAACCTTCAATAGGCAGTTTTAATTACTTAGTTTAACTACATGGTTAAGATTAATATAAAAAAATGTTGGAAAAATTATATTCTAAGCAGCAAGCCTTTCTATACATTTTACTACATCTTTGACCAATCTAAGCTTGGGTAACTCTTCATCGGGAATTTCTATTTTAAAATAATACTCAAGGCTAACAAGCATTTCATTGAATTCAAATTCATTCATTTTTAAGCCCTTAGTAAATGATTTTTTTAAGTGAATATCTTCTGGCTTTACGAAGAATACTTCACTATAAACTTGCTTGAATTGTCGGTAAGTGCTTCTCATCAGACTTTAATTTAATGGTTTAACTAATCGGTTATTTATGGATTAAAAATATATTATTTTATTTTTTTATTTATCTTCTCAGAAATAATAAGTAAATAGAGTGATAAGTTAGTTTAGGTAAAATACTTACTGTCAGTTAATTATAACTTAATAACTAAGTAACCTATAACTCATCTCTTACTTATGGTTTAATAGCATTCATGATAAATTCCTTGATGGTGTGTCTGCGATTTTCTAAGAAAGCATCTACATCTTCTTGGGTCATATCTAGCACCTGCATAAACATAGGACAAGCCAAATAAGGAAATACATTCAGACTCACTAGATTCATCAGTAAATCCAATGGATTGATAGGCTTTATCTTTCCTTCTGCTACTTCTTTTTTTACCGTCTCAAAAAACTTTTTACTAGCATCTTTCATATAGAAATTATGTATTTCTGCAAGTTTTTCGGGTCTTTTATGGATTTCATTCATAATAAAAAGAGGCATCATAGGCATCTCTCTCAATGAGTCTTGCTCTTGCTCTATGACAAGTTCTATAATCTCCGACACTGATTTATCAGAACCTAATATCTTAGACATATTCTCAAACATCTTCTGTTTATGCTCAATGAACACAATCTCAAATAGCTTGTCTTTACTGCGATAGTAATAATGTAACAAAGCCTTGTTGATACCTGCCTCATTTGCAATATCTTGCATTCTAGCTCCTGAAAGTCCTTTTTCTAAAAAAATCTTCCTTGCCGCTTCTAAAATCTTCTGCTCTGTATCTTGTGTTTCTATCATTAATTACTTAACTACCTAATTTAACCTAAATGTTTAACTGACTGGTTAAACTTATGCAAAGTAAAAAATGTTTTACAGCAAATCCAACTATTTTACTGTAAAATTTATTTTTTTAGTCTATGCTTATATTTGGAGGAATAAATGAAGGTTTGTATTGAAATTTATAAAATAATGAAACACCTTAGGTACGAATATTCAACAGAAGCGAAATTAAACCTTTTTGAGTTTTAAAATATTAGTCCGATATACTGAAATGAACATTGAAGGTTATTACAATCTTGTTTTTGGAGATTTGGATGTAAAAACCACTACATCTCATATATTGGCCATTATAAGTAATTTTAAAAATCCAAGTCAGATAGATAAGAAAAAAAATGATTTTAAAAATTGCACTATTACTATCTGCAACAATTTTAGCGTTTTGGATTAGTGCCATTTGTGGTGGCGGAGCAAGTCTAATATTAATACCGTTGCTAAATTTAATTTTACCCTCTTCCGTTGTTCCATTTTCTTTGACCATTGGAACATTTACTAGTTCTGCTTCAAGGGTTGCAGTATTTAAAAAAGAAATAAAGTGGAAAATCTTTTTTTGGTTTGTTCCATTTTCCATACCTGCTGTTCTTCTCGGTGCTTGGCTGATGAAGTATATCAATCCCATGTATTTGCAGTTTTTTGTTGCACTATTTTTAGTTACCAATGTAACAGAACTATTTAGAAGTAAAAACAAGACTGACAAAGAAGAAAAACCATATCCTAAATATGTATTGGCATTAGTTGGTTTTTTTGCAGGTTTTGTGAGTGGGATTACGGGTGCGATTGGTCTTTTATTTAACCGTTTTTATCTTCGTTATGGTCTTATGAAATAAGAAATAGTAGCAACAAGAGCCGCCAACGAACTTTTTTTATACTTAATCAAACTTGTCATATATGTATTATTGGGTTTATATTCAAAATCTGCCTTTTGGTTAGGAATTGCAATAGCCGTTGGTGCTATCATTTCCTCTTTTTCGGTGAAGTATATTTTACCTTACTTAAGTGAGTTTGTATTTCGTAAAATTGGATATGGAGCAATGGTTCTTTCAGGAATTACTTTACTAGAGTTGTTACATACAGACTACCAACACTTTATCTTTTTTATAACCACATAGGAACATAGAAAACATAAGAAATTTTCGCTAGTCGGGATTTGTAATCCCGTCCTAGAGCGTAATTCACTAGTCGGGATTTGCAATCCCGTCTTAGAGCGTAATTCACTGGTCGGGATTTACAATCCCGTCTTAGAGTGATGCTAGTCGGGATTTGCAATCCCATCTTAGAGTAATGCTAGTCGGGATTTGCAATCCCGTCTTAGAGTAATGCTAGTCGGGATTTGCAATCCCGTCTTAGAGTAATGCTAGTCGGGATTTGCAATCCCGTCTTAGAGTAATGAGATTTTAAATCTCATTAACTAGCGTAAGCATGGGTGCTTGGGCTAATTTTAAATTTTTACCACTTTCCATTTCCTAGCTGTGAGAATTGTGTAACTATTACCAATAATTGTGTAATGAGATTAACTGGTAATCTCTCTACCTTTATTTAAGTGATTTGAAAGTTATTCAATAAATTCTGATATAGCCATTTGAGCTATAAAGTTGAAGTATGCTTTCAGAAATACTCTCAAAACAGTTAAGAAATATTTCCTCAACTATTTAATTAAAGACAAATTAATATGTCCATACAAACAATTAATCCAAACACAAACAAGCAAGTAAAGTCATTCGAAGAAATGACGGAGAAAACAGTTGATGCTAAAGTGGCGAAAGCTCAATTAGCTTTTACTGACTGGAAAGAAACGAGCTATCAGCAACGGGCTGATTTGTTACACAAAGTAGCGACACTCATGCGAGTCAAGAAATCTGAACTTGCCAAAACCATCACCTTAGAAATGGGCAAACTCATTGCCCAATCAGAAAGCGAAATTGACTTGAGTGCTAATATCCTAGACTACTACGCCAATCACGCAGAAACTTTTCTTGCTGATAAAGTACTTGACCCAGAAGATGGAGAGGCAATCATTCGAAGTAGCCCCATTGGTGTGTTGTTGGGAGTGATGCCTTGGAATTTTCCTTTTTATCAAGTAGCTCGCTTTGCAGCTCCCAATATTATGGTGGGCAATACGATATTGCTCAAGCATGCCTCCATCGTTCCACAATGTGCAGTTGCTATTGAAGAACTATTCGAAGAAGCAGAAGCTCCTGAGGGATTATATACCAATCTTTTTATCTCAGGCAAACATGCAACAGCATTGGTTTCTGATAAAAGAATAAAGGGGGTTTCCTTGACAGGAGGAGAAGAAGCAGGTGCGAGTATTGCTATGGAAGCTGGAAAATATTTGAAAAAGGTTGTGCTGGAGCTAGGAGGTAATGATGCGTTCATTATACTTGAAGATGCTAATATTGAAAAAACGGTGGAATGGGCAGTTGTGGGAAGGATGAATAACAACGGTCAATCTTGTATAGCCTCCAAGCGATTTATTGCCGTGGAAGCAATAGCAGATGAATTTATTCAAAAATTTAAGGATAAGTTATCAAAAATGAAAGTGGGTGATCCTATGAATCCCGAAACAGAATTAGGTCCTTTAAGTAGTGAAGCAGCCGCAGTTCATTTAGCTGATCAGGTAAAACGTTCCATTGATGAAGGTGCAAAATGTTTATTGGGTGGTAAACGTGCCAATCGTGAAGGTGCTTTTATGGAACCCACCATACTCACCGATTTGAAACCTGGCATAACTGCTTATCATGAAGAATTATTTGGCCCTGTTGCTTCTTTCTATGTGGTGAAAGACGAACAAGCAGCCATTGATTTGACCAATGATTCTGATTTTGGCTTAGGAGGTTCTATTTTTACACAAGATATCGAACGGGGTAAAAAACTTGCTGATCAGATAGATAGCGGAATGATATTTATTAATCATCCTACCTGGACACAAGCCGATCTTCCTTTTGGTGGAACAAAACGCTCAGGCTTCGGTCGTGAATTATCAGAGTTGGGGATTCAGGAGTTTGTCAATAAAAAGCTGATTCGTGTAAGTGACCTCAACGATTCTTTTTAATTGCATTAGTAGGATTGTTTTTCAGGTCTCGGTAAAAGGAAATGATTACCAAGAAGAAAGTAAGCATTTAGTAGAAGCCTAAAACGTAATAAAGAATGCTACTGTGCAGAGTTAATCATTGATAAGTCTGTAAAAGATTTTATCAATGTAATTGCACAACACTGCTTTTGGGAAATAGAAAAATCAAAAAAAGTGTCTGCAAAAATAAAAATAATTTTTAATTCTTAAAATAACAATAATCAATGGAAAAAGCATCAAAAAAAAATAAAAACCTCACAGCACAAGAGGCAATAGATAAACTTAAAGAACTGATTCAAAATGAATCTATATGTTTCTTTTGTACGCAACTCACACAACAGCCTATAACCACTCGCCCCATGACTACACAAAAAGTAGATGATGAAGGCAATATCTGGTTTCTGAGTTCAATAAATAGTGATAAGAATGCAGAAATTGCGGAAAACCATTCTGTCCAATTGTTTTACTCCAGCCCTTCAAACTTTGAATTTGTGAGCGTGTTTGGTAGTGCAACTATTTTAACAGACAGAGAGAAAATTTATGAAATGTGGACACCTTTTGCTGAAGCTTGGTTCAAAGATGGAAAGGACGATGCGGATATTTCTCTAATAAAGATAGCTCCAGAAACTGCTTACTATTGGGATACAAAAAACAATAAAATGATTTCCATGATTCAAATGTTTGTTGCTATGTTTACAGGTAGTACACCTGATGATGGTGTGGAAGGAACATTAAAAGTTAAATAATTAACCATAGAAGCATCAAAAAAAGTGACAGAATACATAGAAACAATAGTAACAAGCCTTTCACCTAGCCGGGATTTACAATCCCGTCTTTCTGTTAGTCTGTTAGTCGGGATTTGCAATCCCGTCTTCCGAGAATAAGATTTTAAATCTGTTAGTCGGGATTTGCAATTCTGTTAGTCGGGATTTGCAATCCCGTCTTCCGAGAATAAGATTTTAAATCTGTTAGTCGGGATTTGCAATCCCGTCTTCCGAGAATAAGATTTTAAATCTGTTAGTCGGGATTTGCA
>JBBRUH010000183.1:0-10280 GCA_038248005.1 Cytophagales bacterium
AATTGTGTCACTTTAAAACGATTGGGTCGCTTGAAGCGACCCAATCGTTAAAGTAAAAAACTTAAATCATTGATTATCATATAAGTAATAGTTCTAGTGATTTGATGGGTTGGGATTATCTGAAATTTGGTGTAAATTTACGACGGTTTATAACAATTGTGTCACTTTAAAACGATTGGGTCGCTTCAAGCGACCCAATCATTAAAATAATTTAAAAAGTATAACTTATAATCAGTATCACGATGAAACTACATACAGACCCCTTGCAACCTGATTGTTTTTACCATATTTATAATCGTGGAGTGAATGGTGAAAACATCTTCAAAGAAAAACGCAATTATGCCTTTTTCTTAAAAAAGTATGCAGAGTTTTTAACTCCTTATGTTTCCACGTATGCTTATTGCTTGTTAAAGAATCATTTTCATCTTCTTGTCCTGACTCATTCTGAGGAAGAAATACGCCTACTAGATAAATATAAAGAAAGTAAGAAAGATATTTCATGGATATTGAGTAATGCCTTTGCAAGTTTTTTTCAGAGTTATGCACAATCCATCAATAAAGGCTATCATAGAAGAGGAAAACTCTTTGATGAACCTTTTCGCAGAATATTAATTGAGAGTGATGTTTACTTTACGGAGATGATTCAGTACATTCATTTCAACCCACAAAAGCATAAATTTGTAAAAGATTTCAGGGATTACCCTCATTCTTCTTATCACTCTCACTTACACATTTCTGCTACAAAACTAGAAAGAGAAAAGGTAATCTCTTGGTTTGGTAGCAAAGAAGCGTTTGAGAAATTTCATTTAGAAAACAATAGATTAGATAATTTAGATAGATTTGATATAGAGTTTGATTAATCAAACAAAGGGATAGGGTCGCTTTGAGCGACCTTATCCCTCAAGCCTAACTAAAATACTATTTTGAGATATTATTATGAATCCAAGAATCATTTAAGAAGACAATGTACATATCAAAACTATGAACACAGATAAGAAAAACTCGGCAGAAGCCATCAAAGAGAACGTAGAACTCATTATCAGAACAAATGAGCTTATTGAGATGAAAAAAGTAGCACAAGATTCTTTTGCAACAGAGTAATATCAGCATCAAAAAACAAAAATTACTCCAAGATTTACAAGCACTTTACAAAGAGTTAGAAATAGAAGCAAGTTTTATGGTAGCCTAAAAAAACATAAAATAGTGCTTAATAGATGTATTGTTCGTATTCTCGTGTTTAGAAAATGATGACAATGAAGTCATTTAACCTAATAGCTAGTAAAAACATATAATAGAGTTGTTACACACTGGTTATCAATACTTTACTTTTTTTATAACCATATATGTACATAGAAAACATAGGAAATTGCTTACGAAAAGCTCCTGTATTAGGCAACAAATCTTATCGTTCTAAGATTTTCAAATAAAAAATTGATATAAATAATTGAAAATCAAAAAGTAACAACTCTAACATACTTTAAAAGTAATTTAAAGGTTATTTTTAGCATAAAATAAATTCTTACTTAGAAAGTAATCAATAAAGTAAAAACACAATGAAAAAAGCAGGTTCAGCAGATTTGGCACTTTTAGGAGGCTCTATTCCTTACGGGTTGTTTGACCGAATGACCTAATTAAGCTTTGCGATTGCAGAAGCTATCATCATAGAAAAAGGCCCTAAAGAGTTTTTGAGCAGGCTCTCAGATCCTTTTTGGTTTCAAAGCTTTGGTGCAGTGATTGGGATGGATTGGAACTCTTCTGGGGTAACTACTACAGTAATGAGTGCCTTAAAAAAATCTCTGAATCCACATTCCAAAGAACTAGGGATTTATGTCTGTGGAGGAAAGGGTAAACAATCTCTCAAAACTCCCCAAGAACTCATCCAAGTAGGAGAACGAACAGGTTTAGATGGCTATGACCTTGCAAGGTCTAGCAAGCTAAGTACAAAGGTGGACAACACTGCCATCCAAGATGGGTTTCAGCTTTATTTTCATAGTTTTGTGGTTAGTAATCAAGGAGATTGGTCAGTAATTCAGCAAGCAATACAAACCCAAAACTCTACGGCTAGGCGTTATCACTGGCATTCGGCAGATGTTAAATCTTTTGTTAGTGAGCCTCATAGTGCTATTTGTGGTGAAAACTTAGGTGACATTCTCAACCTAGTAGATATCAAAGCACAACCCACACAGCAATCTGTTCTCAATATCGCAGGAGAGCATCCCGATAAAATCCTCAAAGAAGTTCGTCATTTGGTGATGTCCACTTACAAAGGCATTCAGGCAAAAGACATTGATTTAAAAAGATTAGGGAGTATTCTTTGGCTTGCCCAAGAAAGCCAGCATACTAATTTTGAAGAGATACTTTTACTCAAAGGCTTAGGGCCTAGAATCTTGCAATCATTGGCACTGGTGAGTGAAGTCATTCACAGTACTCCGTCAAGATTTACAGACCCTGCTAGGTTTTCCTTTGCACACGGAGGTAAATGCAGAGGCCCTTTTCCTATACTTACCAAAGTCTATGATGAAACGATTGAGACCCTAAAATCTTCTGTAGAAAGAGTGAAAATGGGACAGAGCGATAAAAACGAAGCCATCAAAAAGTTATCTGATTTAGCACAGAGGGCAGAACAAGATTTTGTAGCCCATGACAATCTCGAGCAACTCATCGAGAAAGAAAATAAAGAAGCTTGGAGATATGGAGGCAGAACCACTAAAGGATTCTCAAAGAAACCCAAAAACGGACAGATTGGTCTTTTTGGTTAAATTTTCTACAGTCAAGTATGTAAAAAATTAATAATTGAAATGGTTTTTAATACTTACCTCAAACAGACTGAAAGGCTTGAACAATCAAACTTTGGGCATCGCCCCAAGCTACTGAGAATCGCTGCTATAAAAACAAACCCAAGAAATTTTTTTGATTACACAGTACAGAATAATGCTCAATGATTTTTTTACGCGCATTATCACCCATACTTACTCTAAGCTCTTGATTTTGAAGTAGTTGTCTAAGGTGCTTTTCCCAGTCACTAGGTTCTTTGCATAAGAATCCATTTTGAGCATGGTCTATAATCTCGGTATTTACCCCCACAGGAGAAGCCAATGCAGGGATGCCAAGTGCCATATATTGCAAAGCCTTAAAGCCACATTTTCCTTTTGCCCATCGGTCATCTGTGAGAGGCATCACACCTACATTCATTTTGAGCAAATCTGTGATTTCAGTTTCTTTATTCCAAGCCACAAATTGAAGAGATTTTAACTCCCAAGTAGGTGCTTGATTGGCGATTACCAGAAAAGTAAAATCAAATTCAGTTTCTAGTTTTTGGAGAATGGGTAGCAATTCATCCAAATATTTGAGGGTAGAGTGAGTGCCTGTCCAGCCAATGACTAATTGGATATTTTCAGATTGATTTTTGATTTGATTGTGCCAGTGTTGGGTGTCTATAGTAGTGGGATTAATCACTACATTGCTGTTAAATTGCCTTGCATATTCTGCTAGATAGGCATTCCCTGCACTTACTTTGTATGACCAGCGACAGATAAGCCTTGTTTTGCTATGGTATTTTAAACCTGCCGCCAAAAAATTACTTTGTGTGGTATTGGATAGCCATATCGCATCATCAAAATCAAAAATAATTTTTTTGCGAAAAACCTTTGCAACTAGCCACTCAAAAATCGGTGGGCCTAAGGGACTTGCTTCTCTGTGAATAAATACATAGTCATAGCGAGCAAGCTGAAAAAGTACCCTAAAACGGCGTAAGTAGCCTAATAAAATCCCTGAAATCTTCGTAAAAGTATGTCCTTTTTGATATAGGATAGCCCAAGTTTTTTCGTCCAGAAAGCTTTGTAACTTGTATTTAAGGTTGTTTTCTTCCAAAAAAGACAAGTATTGCTCAAAACGAAACCTCTGTGAAGCGGCAGTAGCATGTGGGTAAGGAAATAAAAAGAGTATTTTCATAAAAATATAAACTTGAGCAAATTTAGATATAAATTTGTCTTTATTTAGATTGAAAATCTAAGTTTTTGAGGTCTGGATTATAAATCCAAACCAATCACCTCATTCATCATAAAAAAACTTTGAGATGTTTCATTCACTCAGCGGTGAAAAAATAAAACGAGCAAAAGAAGCACTTAGAAGGCAACAAAAGAAAAAACAAAAACGAAGTACAAGCCATCCTCAAGGAACTCATGAAAAATAATATTATGATAGATACCAATGGTATAGACCTTGCTGAATTTATGAGAGATGTATCTTAGAAGTTAGTAAGGATTTCAAGATAAAGTGTTTATTTGGCACTAGTAAAACACTCATTATCAGAATATTATAGACTAATAATCAATAACTTATAAATAATCTTTTACTTAGCAGGAGAGGGGAGTATTTTGCCAGATGATTTCTTTTTTAAGTCAGTTATTCATCTTCAAAATATCTTTTCTAAAAATGCATCTTCTCTCTAATGAATTAGAATTAGAACAGTGAAAGAATAATTCTTAACTCCTAATGGCTATATTGCATTTCTATTTAAAATTTGAGTATTTTAAATCCGAAAAACAATAAAAACCTAAAATTATGAAAATAGCTATTCTTAGAGAAGGTAAAATTCCACCTGACAAGCGTGTTCCTTTGCTTCCAGCTCAATGCCTTACCTTGCAAAACATGTATCCTCAGTTGTCTTTTTTGATACAAAGTAGTGCGGTAAGGTGTGTAGAAGATGCCGAATATGAAGCCTTAGGACTTACAGTCTGCGAAGATGTGTCGGAAGCCGATATTTTTTTTGGAGTCAAAGAAGTACAAGTAGATAGCTTAGTATCAGATAAAACCTATTTTTTCTTTTCGCATACCATCAAAAAACAACCTTATAACCGCAACTTACTCAGAACCATTCTTCAAAAAAACATTCAATTATTAGATTATGAATGTCTCACTAATCTCAATGGAGAGAGAGTAGTAGCTTTTGGAAGATTTGCAGGGTTGGTAGGTGCTTACAATGCTTTAAGACTTTATGGAATACGTTATGAAGCCTTCGTACTCAAGCCTGCTTATGAGTGCAGAGACCTCGTAGAATTAGCTCAAGAATTCAAAAAAGTACAACTTCCTGCCCTCAAAATAGCCATTACAAGCATAGGAAGAGTAGGCAAAGGGGCAAAAGAAATCTTAGATTTGGCAGGAATCAAACAGGTAAGCACAGAAGATTATCTAACAAAAGAGTTTTCTGAAGTGGTTTATGTCTGTCTAAGAAGCAAAGACTATATCAAAGAAAAAACGGACGAAGCCCAAAGTTTTTATAAAAATCCGAGTGCTTATGAATCTGATTTTCAGAAATTTTATCAAGTAACAGATATGCTCATTACGGCTCACTTTTGGGATGTGAGAGGCCCTGCATTGTTTGAAAAGGAAGAAGCCAAACGCTCAGACTTTAAGATTAAAATCATTGCAGATATTACCTGTGATGTGAAAGGTTCTATCCCGATTACCCTCAGAACCTCTACCATCACTGAGCCTTTTTATGATTATAATCCTACTACAGAGCAAGCAGAAAAAGCATTTAATGATGATGGAAATATCACTATCATGGCAGTAGATAATCTACCGAGTGAATTGCCTTTGGATGCCTCTCGCTCATTTGGAGAGCAACTGATGTTACAAGTTTTCCCTGCTTTGCTAGAAGGTGATACGCATGATGTTCTCAAAAAAGCAACTGTTACAGAGTCGGGGCATCTTACCCCTAAGTTTGATTATTTAACAGACTTTGTCGGTCTGTAGCTCACACCCGTAGCTCAGACCTTTTAGCCACGAATGTAAAATTTTCAATCTGAGTTGTGTATATTATTTTTTGCTTTCCACTTAAAACCTTAAAGGTTTGTCTAATTTTGTGCTGTATCACTCCAAAAAAACATGACAATAGTACGTTTGCCTTTTCTTTTTTTAGGATTGACAATGATGGTATTCATTCTCTTAATGATTGATGTGGGTTTGGGTTCAGTAGAAATACCCATTTGGCAAACCTTTCAAGCAATTTTGGGCTACCCTTTAGAGAACACAGTATGGCATAATATTCTATTCAAAATACGTCTTCCTCGTGCACTGACCGCTATTTTGGTGGGTACAGCACTCTCTGTCAGTGGTTTACAGATGCAGACACTATTCAGAAACCCATTAGCAGGGCCTTCTATTCTAGGAATCACGGCAGGAGCCAGTCTGGGAGTGGCAGGAGTAATGCTTTTTTCGGGTTCAGCTTTGGGGCTTGCTTTTACACAAAGTCTGGGTTTTTGGGGAAGTTGGCTAAGCGTAGGAGCATCTATCATGGGAGCATCTTTGGTGATGGTTTTACTGTTACTGCTTGCTTGGAAGGTTAAAGACAATGTGATTTTGCTGATATTGGGCTTGATGATAGGAAATCTTACGATGGCTTTGGTCAGTGTGGGGCAGTATTTTAGCAGACCCGAAGAAATCCAAACCTATTTGCTCTGGTCTTTTGGAAGCTTAGGAGGGGTAAACTTTACCCAACTTCAGATTTTATTTGTATTGGTATTGGTGGCGATGCTGGTGAGTATGCTGTTGGCACAGTCGCTCAATGTCTTGCTCTTAGGTGAAGAATATGCACAAAGTCTGGGTTTGCCTATTTATCAGATACGCCTTTCACTGATATTGCTAACGGGTGTTTTATCAGGAAGTGTTACTGCTTTTTGTGGGCCTATTGGTTTTGTGGGCGTAGCAGTACCTCACTTAGCAAGAGCGATTTCTCCACTTTCAGACCACAGAGTACTGACTCCTCTGACGGCACTTTGTGGAATGGCTCTTATGCTCTTTTGCGACATCATCGCCAAGTTGCCAGGCAGTAGCTATACATTGCCCATTAATGCCGTAACCGCACTGATAGGTTCACCCATTATTATCTTAGTAATTCTCA
Organism: Cytophagales bacterium; assembly: GCA_038248005.1. GTDB lineage: Bacteria > Bacteroidota > Bacteroidia > Cytophagales > Microscillaceae > JAABSX01. The sequence goes on from JBBRUH010000183.1 coordinate 6,905, forward strand.
GAAGCCGTAATCTGCGTCATTCTTTTTAGTTGGGGTTAAACAAATAATCTTGATAAATAAATTTGTAGGCATTGCTCTTCTACTCACATCTATATAAACAGCAAAGCCTTCTAAGAAATAAAAAGCCCTATTGGTATCTTGTATATTGATAGTAATTTTATATATTTGTTTGTTATAGAATCTTAGCCCATAGGTCAGTGAAAAGAATTACTACAATACTATTTTTAAAAAAATATTTAACTGGTAAATCGGCTTCGAATAGAGCAAATATAAACGAAACTTTAAACCCATAGACGGACTGCCGTTAGGCGTAATTTTAGAACGACTACCAACAACAAAATAGCAACAATAAATTGACCTATTTACAATGGCAAACGAATTAGAAAAAGCAATAACAATTAAAAGTGCAATTGACAAAATTGATGCAGGAGATTTTTTAACCCTAAATCTAAATTCAATTCAGAAAATTATAAGACTGACGAGCAAAGAGAGTTTTATCAAAGTCACTACAATACTGTTTTGAACTTAGCCATTTTATCAGAAGAACAAAATAAATCTAAAAATGACAAACTACTAAAACTTTGGTTGGAAGAACAAGAAAAACATAACAAGGATATTAGAAATACGTTATTAATTCCCGAAAATATTGACTTGGATTTTGACAACTTTGAAGAATTTATAACGAAAAGAGAAACAATGTTTAAGGAACTAATAAAATTGAAACTGAAATAAAAACTACGCCTAACAGCACCTACAAGAAATTAGCGGTTCAGTGGTTAAATGAAGTTTTGTGCTTCGTATCAAGGTTTGTGGTAGCAGACAGTTTTGTGCTTCGAGATTGCCAACTTCTTGTAGTCTCGTCCGTTAGGTGCAAGGCTAAAAACCGAAACCATCGACATAAGTGGTTGACAACTTGAATACATTTTGAGAGTAACAAAACGACATTTTAACTAAATTTGGAATTTATAAAATAGAATAATGGCAAAGCAAAAACCTGGACTATTCGGAGTAACACACTCAAACAGGGACTTTACCCAAACAGACTCTTGGGGTAAGAACCAGTTTAACTCTTCTTTTCCAGCGGGTTTGACTAATTTTCTTGCATCAAAAAATTTAGATAATGTTTATCTGTATCTTGACAAAGACCTGAAAGTTAAACACGGTAAAATTTCCACAGAACAATTATTTGGAATAAAAGCAAATTCAGATGACCTTTTCTTTTCATTTGAAAGTCCATACACACCATATCAGCAGTTAGTAATAGGCAGCTTACCAAGAGTTGATTTAGTAACTCAATTAAGAAGTAAGGGCCAGTGCTTGCGACCAATAGAAGTAAAGCTGACAGCGCTACCAGATAACTCAACTTGTAATCTAAGGGAAGAATATTACGGTTGCGAAATTGTAATTCGTCCAGACACAATAGTTTATTTGGCTTGTAGTATTGTAGCAAACTTCAAGGAGAACAAAGATGACATAGCTAATATTATTGGTAATAAGTTTGACAACATTACCGATTGGACAGACGGTGCTACTGTTTGGCCATTCATTACTCAGATGATTTCTGCAATTGACAAAGTCATTTTATCTGTTCTTGAAAAACAAGAGCCTTTGTTAATGCAACCAATTTGGAAAACAAATGGGAAATCACCAAAACTTGCAGACAACTGTTTAGATGTTTTTGTTTGGTCAAATTTTGCCTTTATTCAATTGTTTGTTGATGTAGCAAGGGGAGAACTTTCAGAAGGAGCAAACAGAATAACTAGACAAGTCAGAACGATAATTTGGCTTTTTAAAATGCTTTATGATTTTTCAAAGCAAGGACAAATCAATCATCACAAAATTATTGACGAACTTTCCTATAATACTAAAAATGATAAAGCATTTGCAGTGAGTGGAAGGATTACGCATAGATATATGTCTTGTGCTGAACTTACAAAACCACGAATTCAACAAAAGGAAATTAAAAATATAATTCTTGACGGTGGACAGAATTTACTTAGTCCTGAAAGAAGATTTGATGCAATAATTTATAACTCACCTGAACTTTTTAAATAATGGAGATAGTAGACTTATTTTCAGGTTGTGGTGGTTTATCACTTGGTTTTCAAAACTCAGGTTTTGAAATACTAGCTGCATTTGATAAGTGGGAACCAGCCGTAAAAGTTTATAGAGATAATTTTAATCATCCCATTTACGACACAGATTTGGGTAGCGATGAAGGACTTGAGTTTGTTAAAAGCCTAAAACCGCAAATGATTATTGGTGGACCACCGTGTCAAGACTTTTCAAGTGCAGGAAAAAGAGATGAAACATTGGGTCGTGCTGACTTGACAATTTCTTATGCTAACATTGTTGCGAGTGCAAAACCCGAATGGTTTGTAATGGAAAATGTTGAGCGAATTTTGAAAAGCAGTATTCTTAAAGAAGCATTTCAGATTTTCAAAAAAGCAGGTTATGGAATTTCATACCAAGTTTTAGATGCTAGTTTCTGTGGAGTTCCGCAAGCAAGAAAACGATTTTTCCTAATTGGACACAAACACTCTAACGACAATTTTTTAAATCCATATTTCGTAAAAAACCAGTCAAGTAAGCAAATGACTGTTTTTGACTATTTGGGCAACTCTTTGGGTTTAGAGCATTATTATAGACATCCCCGAAGCTATATGAGACGTGGTATATTTAGTATTTACGAACCGAGTGCTACAATTCGTGGAGTGAATAGACCAATTCCAAAAGGTTATAATAAACACGAAGGAGACCCAGTTAAAATAAGCGAAAATGTAAGACCGTTGACAACTAAGGAAAGAAGTCGAATTCAGACTTTTCCTGAAAGTTTTATTTTTAACGGGACTAAAACAAACCTAGAACAAATAATTGGAAATGCAGTCCCTGTGAAACTTGGTGAATATGTTGCGAACTGTATAAACGAATACATTTCCGATAGAGAGCAAAATAAGCCAATTACTCTTGGACAATTAGAGTTGACATACATCGAATGACAAGAAGCCCAGCGCCTAACAGCACCTACCCAAAAGTGGTGGTTCAGTGGTTAAATGAAGTTTTGTGCTTCGTATCAAGGTTTGTGGTAGCAGACAGTTTTGTGCTTCGAGATTGCCAACTTCTTGTAGTCTCGTCCGTTATGTGCAATGCTCACCGCTCCGATTTACCGTTACTGCTAACTCCAACAGATAAATCTCATTAAAATAATTCTTACTTTTGTAAAATAAAATTTAGACACAAATGAAAAATATTTTTCTTGCAGATGACGATGCTGATGACCGAATGTTCTTTGAAGATGCTCTAAATCAATTACCCATCCCAATACAACTCACACTTTCAAACGATGGTTTAGAGTTGATGAGTAATCTTGAAACAG
>JBBRUH010000184.1:0-10238 GCA_038248005.1 Cytophagales bacterium
ACTACCTATATACTTCTTTGATATTCATCTTACTTTTGCTGATACAGGGATATTCTATACTTTCGGCACAAGATTTAAACCTTTTTAGAGCTGCACAAGCCAAAAGAATCGCTGGACAATATGAAGCAGCCATTATAGAATACTCAAAGGTGATTGCAGATTCGCCCAACTATGCAATCGCTATTGCAGAGCGAGGCTATTGCTATTCCAATCTAAAATTATATGATTATGCCTTGCAAGATTTGAACAAGGCAATACTGAAAGGCTTTTCTGACCCTTTGGCTTATCTGAATAGAGGCTGGGCAAAATACAATCTAGGGGCTAAAGGCGAAGCCTGCATAGATTGGCAAATGGCAGAACAACTAGGCTATCAAAACGCTCAAAAGCTATTAAATGAATACTGCAATTAGCTACTTCTACTAAATAACAGTGCTAAAATAATTATCCGAGTTAGTCTGTTTAAAAATCTGATTATCAAGTTATTACAAACTCATAGCTCATCACTCACTTAATGAACTTACTTTCCATTAAGCTGTGCCTCAGCAATGGCTAATTTATTTTCATAGACATTGCTATCTATGACAGTATTTATCTTTTTGATAACACTAAAAAACACCTCTAAATCTTCTTCTGAAATCGTATCAGTAATGGCACGGTTAAAACTCTTCACCGTCTGACGTGACTCTTCTCTGGCAAGTTTACCTTTGTCGGTAAGAAAAATCCTAAAAAACCTCCTGTCTTTTTTATCTTGGACTTTATAAATAAAACCATCACTCTCCATATTTCTGAGTGTCCGTGTGATGCTGCGAGCTTCTAAGCCGAGCAAAGGAGCAATCTTGGTAGCTGGTGTACCTTCTTCTAAATCTATATTAAGCAAAATATAACCTACTGATACAGTGAGATTGTATTTACTAGCTTCTGCATTGTACATACGTGCTATAGCATGCCAGGTAGCTTTAATGTTATAATCAACCGTTTCCTCGCGTTTCATGAATCTTGTTTTAATGATAGCTACAAAATTAACGAAAAAATATTAGGCGTGCCTACTATTTAGGCTAAAATGAGTGATTTACCTCATATTATTCTTAGAACTTGACTTTTAAGTCGTAAAAAAGTTTTGGGTATCTTAGGTGGAAAAGAAACATATCCAGAATTTTTTTTTAGAACTGACAGGTCTGTAAACTGCAAAGTCTTTATTTTAAGATACATTTTTGATTTAGCCATTTCGACACTGATGGCACGTCCACTATTGCAAGTCTTAAATACTACCTTTAAACCAGCCTTCAGACCACAGCCGTCAGTTTAAGTAAAACACTCATTATCAGATTATTACAAACTCATAATTTATAACTCGTCTCTCACTAAGACACAGGTAATTGCAAAAACCTATAAAGTATCAATGAAGAACTAAGCCTAAGTTTACTTAATCTACATACTTTACATAGTGTTCCCACTTTTCTATAACTTGCTTAAAATCATCTGGAAGCTCTGTATCAAATTGCATCCATTCTCCTGTGCGAGGGTGCTTAAAGCCCAAAGACTTGGCATGGAGTGCTTGACGAGGAATCATCTTAAAACAGTTTTCTACAAAACTACGGTACTTAGAAAAAACAGTTCCTTTCAAGATTTTATCACCGCCATAGGTAGCATCATTAAAAAGAGGATGCCCCAAATGCTGAAGATGCACCCTAATCTGATGTGTGCGTCCTGTTTCTAGATTGCATTTAACAAGGCTAATGTATCGAAGATTTTTGATTACTTCATAGTGCGTAATAGCATGTTTGCCTATCTCTTCTTCGGTATAAGCTTGCATCACACGTCTATCTTTGAGGTTTCTGCCGATGTAGGTGTCGATTGTCCCTTTTTCTTCTTTGGGTTCACCCCAGACGAGGGCATAATAGGTTCGTTCTATGCTATGGTCAAAAAATTGCTTGGCAAGGTTTGTAAGAGCCATTTCAGTTTTGGCAGCTACTAATAAACCCGAAGTATCTTTGTCTATTCTATGGACGAGGGCGGGTCTTCCATCAGAGTTTTCGGGTAAATCTTTGTATCTATAAGCAAGGGCATTGATAAGCGTTCCTGTCCAGTTGGCATGTGCAGGATGCACGACCATGCCAGGTTCTTTATAAAGGATAATCAAATCATCATCTTCATACCTAATATCTAAGGGAATATCTTCTGGAACTACTTCTAAATTACGAGGAGGTTCTGGGAAAGAAACCGTTATTACATCAGCAGGACGCACCCTGTAATTTGTTTTGATGGCTTCATCATTTACTTTTACAAATCCATCTTTGATACCATTTTGTACTTTGTTGCGAGTTACATTGGCAAGGCGATCCATCAAAAATTTATCTATTCGGAGGGGTTCTTGTTTTTTGTCTATAACGATGCGGTGATGCTCAAATAGAGGAAGTAAATCTTCATCATCTTCATCGCTTTGAGACATTTCTGGATAATCTTGCATATTTATTTTGGGAATTTATTGATTATTAGTGATTGATTCGTAATCACTCGAAGATAACTTTTTTTTTGCAAAGATACTATTTTTGCTTTGCTTATAGCTATGCTCAGTCTGAAGACTAGATAGAGAGATTTACTCCAAGTCCACTTTGTTAAGACTTAAAGTATTATTTATTTTTTTAAAGATGGGAGGTAATTGGGGTATTTAATTATGTTACTATCACCTTTCTTAGCTTTTTTTAATAAATTTACAAAATATATAACATCAATCTGTAGAACACTAAAAACCTTGAATATTAATGAAGATAGAATTATAGAGCTTTTGTCAGAGTCTTTACAAAAACAAGATGAAATGGTTTCTGAGTTATCAGGGATAAGAAAAGAAGTAGAATATATCAAAGAACAACAAGCCAAAAGTAATCTTGAAGTGAAAGAAGTTAGGTTATCAGTTATGAAATTAGCTGAATATATTGAGCGTCTTTTAAAGTTTGAAGAAAGAATAGAAGCATTGGAGAAAGCTGTTTTTAAATAATCTCCCTGTTGTTTGGGGTATTCTGAAAGATGATTTCAGACTCCCAATGAACTAAAAAAGCTTGTCCTGTAAGTATCTGCTTTTTCTTTTGTATGCAGAACGGAGACCTAATTAGCAAAACTAAAAACTAACAAAAACATTATAAAATTCAAACACCTGCTTCCTATGGTCATAACATCATTATCCACAATAGCCACCGCTATTAGTATCTAAAAACAAACTTTACAAGGCATTTAAACTAAATCCCAAATAAATATAAATTTCCTAGTAGATAATCTCTCCTTTAGGAGAAAGTGAGTTACTATTTTTGGCATTTAGAATATCTTCATAAAGACTTAGATATTGTGTGGCTTGCCTTTGAATAGAATAATTTTGTGATGCAATTTCTCTTGCTTGCTCTCCAAAGTTTTGCTGTAAAGTTGGGTTGTCCAAAATTTCTTCTATTTTTTGAGCCAAAGAGATACTATCAGCCAATGGAACTAACGAACCATTTTTACTAGGTTGAATCATATCAGGAATTCCTCCTACCTCAAAGCCTACTACTGGTAAACCACTTGCCATGGCTTCTAAGACAGTATTAGGAAGATTATCTTCTAATGAAGGAACAATGCAAATATCTGCCGCAGCATAGACTTCGGCAAGCTCAGTTTCTTCATTGATAAAATGCAAAGGTAAAAAATACTCTTCTTCTAAAGGTTTTTCATCATTGCCTACCAATACACAGACAAAATCTTTTCTATCAAGATGTTTAAGGGCTTCTCGGAGATGTTGGAATCCTTTTCTTTTATTATGAATATTATCCGCTACAAAGAGTAGTATATTTTTATCAAGGGGTAAATTATACTTTTGGCGTAACGCTGTCTTAGGGCGAGGTTTAAAAACTTCTAAATCTAATCCATTAGCAATCAGGTGATGTGGAAAAGATTTGAAAATATCAGATTTTTCAGATGTAGATTTTATCCATTGACTCAGGCAAACAATATTAAGGTTTTTACAGGCCTTGAGTGCATTTTTTTTGATTTTAAGGTATTCTTCTTCTAGATCCGCAAATTCATCTTGATGATTGGCAGAATCATTGGCATAATGAAATCCTCCACTAAATGGGTTTAAATCGTGCAATGTCCAGACAATCGGCTTATCTATTTGCTTGAAGAAAGTCTCATAATCCAAAAATCCACCCACCCAATGTAGGTGTATCAGGTCAGCTTCTTTAACTAGAGGATGTTTGTGTAAATCATAAATGCTAAAGGGAAAAGAAAAAACCTCATAGTTAGTAAGTTTATTCTTGAGTGCTTGTTTTTTCTTAAAGTGATCCATCCTGTAAAGCAATGAATACCTTGCCTTATCTATAAAAGAGTGATGCCCATTATGAAAAGGGAATACTTTTTTTTGATAAGATGCCGACTGATGATAAAGTGTGAGTACTTTGGAGGAGATATTTTTTTGTAATAAACCTTCATGAAGTCTTATCATAGCTTTGGCTGCACCTCCACTATCAGTCGTATTGATATGTAAAATATTCATTAATTTACCAAGTGATTTTTTTGTAGATTGATTTTAAGAAAGAAGGTGAATTTCTGCTCAATACTCCTTTGCTATATTCCCAATAATAATTTACTTTATGCTTCCAGCTTACTCCTCCATAACGATAAAAAGTCCTCATCTGATTTCTTATACCTTCTCGTTCTCGCAAAATTATAGGTTTTATACTAATTTCTTGAGCTAATTCAGAGATATAATGAACGTCTTCGGTATTGCTATGCGTACCCGAGCCATCAAAACCTATATTTTGAACCAGTGATTTGTGTGGATTTAAGCAAAATCCTTCCTTTAAATAGACACTTGCCAGCCACTTGATTGCCCAAGTATTGATTTCTCCTGTAACATTTCTCCTCAGGTGATTGATGAAGGTGTTGCTTCCATTCAAGTCAAAATGATATAATTTACCTTTTTGTTCTAGTTCATTCCAAAGTTTTACGGCATCTGGGTTGAAGTGTTTCCAAGCTCTATCCCAAGTAGCCCACCCCCAACTAGAGATGACATTATAAAAAAAAGTTTCGGGTAGGTTTTTCCCTATCGGATACATATATCCATTGATTTGCATTACTTTTTCTTCGGATTCATAAAAGTCAAGGGCATCATTCATATATTTCAAGAATCCTTGTGAGGTCAGTAAATCATCTTCTAGCACAATCACCTTGCCGTATTGTGATACTGCTTCCGTAATGCCTCGAATAATATTATCAGCCAATCCTAGATTTTGCTTTCTAAATATACAATGTACTTCTTTAAATCCCTTAACTTGCTGAATGATTTCCCTTACTTTTTCCACTTCTTGTTTATCTTCTTTAGTCGCATCTAGCTTTAACCCATCTGCATAGATGTAAAGGATGACCTCCGCCGCAAGGTAATTTTTAGCTAAAGCATTAAGCGTTTGCTGGGTATGCCAGGGACGGTTATAGACAAATAAAACAATGGGAGCAAGCATTTTTAGCATAAAAACCATGTTGTAAGCCTACAAAAATAAGTACTTATCTGTTCTTATCAAGATAATTTTAGATTTGTAATAATGTATATTCGAGATGAGGTGTATGATTGGTTTTCTGTTCCTAAATAATTCAATCATTTTTTCATTAGTTTTACATTTTATTTTTCAAAAAAACTAGCCCATATCTATGCTGACTGTAGTAAAAATAGGAGGTAAAATCTTAGAAGATGCTCAGGCTCAAAAAGAGTTTTGTACGCAATTTGCCCAAATCCCTAGCCCCAAAATCCTCATCCATGGTGGTGGACGAACCGCTACCACCATCGCCGAAAAACTAGGCGTAGAAACTCAAATGATAGAAGGCAGGCGAGTTACAAGTACTGAAATGCTCGAGGTAGCAGTAATGGTCTATGCTGGGCTAACCAACAAAAGCATCGTAGCAAATTTACAGGCTCTCAAGTGCCAAGCCATCGGACTTTGTGGGGCTGATTTAGACCTTATTCGGGCTGAAAAACGCCCCACAGAAGCCACAAATTATGGCTGGGTAGGTGATGTCAAAAAAGTAAATGCACAAGCTTTGCAGTCTTTACTGAATCTAGGGAGTACCCCTGTCATCGCACCACTTACACACGATGGAAAAGGACAGTTACTCAACACCAATGCAGATACCATTGCCTCTGAAATAGCGTCATCAATTACTGATTATGAAGAAGTTAGACTTATTTTTGTATTTGAGAAAAAAGGAGTATTAGAAAATATAGAAGATGAGAATAGCTATTTTGAAACACTCAGCTATTCCGAATACCAAGCACAAAAACAGGCAGGTAGTATCCACGAAGGTATGATTCCTAAACTAGACAATGGCTTTGTAGCCTTACAAAAAGGAGTCAAAGAAGTCATCATCGGGCAGCTTCCTAAGGATAATGACATAGAGAAAATGATTGGAACAAGGCTTGAACTTTCTGTTTAAACTATGATTTTTTTAGTATCTGTGTTTTGAGGTAGCCTGATTTTGGTGAGACACCAAAACTTTCGAAGATGAGACACCTTTCGAGGAGAGAGTTCCTAATCTCCGAAGAGGGAACTTAAATTAAGTACTAAGAAATATGATACTGTTATTTGACACTGAAATATGATAAATAAACTATACCAAGAAGCCCTAGAACTACTCAAAAAGCTAGTTTCTACGCCCTCTCTGAGCAAAGAAGAAAACTTGACAGCGGATATTCTAGCTGATTTTATCCATCAAAAAGGCTATACCCCACAAAGGCATCTCAATAATGTCTGGGTTGTAAGTAAAGATTTCTCAGCAGATAAGCCTACTATTTTGCTGAACTCTCACCACGATACCGTAAAACCCAATGCAGGTTGGACACTCGAGCCTTACCAAGCCTTAGAAAAAGAAGGTAAACTTTACGGATTGGGGAGCAATGATGCAGGAGCTTCTTTGATTGCTTTGCTCATCGTTTTTTTTGAATTGGATAAGGAAAGTAATAAAACGCATAACTTTATCTGGGCAGGCACTGCCGAAGAGGAAATCTCAGGAGCAAATGGCATTGCATCAATTTTAGATAAATTAGGCAAAATAGACCTTGGCATCGTGGGTGAACCCACTCAGATGCAAATGGCCGTTGCCGAACGTGGCTTAGTGGTCATGGATGGCATAGCCTACGGTAAAGCAGGACATGCCGCCAGAGAAGAAGGAGATAATGCCATCTACAAAGCCATGAAAGACATAGAATGGATACGCACTTACCAGTTCTCTCAAGTATCGGATATGCTCGGTAAGGTGAAAATGAGCGTAACCCAAATAGAAGCTGGCACACAGCACAATGTAGTGCCTGATGTCTGCAAATTTGTGGTAGATGTTCGAGTCAATGAGTTATACAGCAATCAAGAAGTTTTTGAAACCATCCAAGCCCATACCGAAAGCGAAATCAAAGCCCGTTCCTTGCGTCTAAACTCTTCTCGGATAGACTTAGAACATCCTATTGTGCAAAAAGGTGAATCATTGGGAATGAGTACTTATGGCTCTCCTACCCTCTCTGACCAAGCCCTGATGCCTTTCACTACCCTCAAAATCGGTGTAGGTGATTCTGCTCGTTCACATACAGCAGATGAGTTTATTTATTTAAAAGAATTGGAAGAAGGGATTACTTTGTATCTTCGGTTGTTAGATGAAGTTGAGGAGTGAGGAGTAATTACGCTCTGAATACATGACATTTTCTTGAAATATAGATGACGGATGAGTTACAGATAAGAATCGGCATAAATCCGCTAAATCTGTGTCTTCTGTGTTCCAAAGAAGTTAACGTTTAATTAGAATTACACTGTTATATGACACTGTTACTTAGCATAAAAAAGCCTTCCCAATTTATAAGAGTGGAAAGGCTTTTCAATCATCTATTTAACACAAACTCGGTATTAGTTTTTACATGAAATTAGACTCACCTCTTAGTTTAGACTATTTTTAAGCTACTATTCTTATTCCGAAGGAATGAAACGTTTATAGAAAATAATAAAAAGGTATAGTACGACCCCTGTTGGGGTCGCACTATCTCTATCTTGATTGTATTTCTATAAACGTAAGATGCCTCTGGCATTCTTTTGTATCCAAGTTCACTGTATTCAAAGACGAAACACTGATTTATTTTAAATCCACATCTATCAAGTTATCATCTGGAACTCTGTCTATCAGCTTGTTATAAGGGTCTATTCCTGCTTTGAGGGGTTTGCCTTTGACGACAATCTCAATGATATGTTCTCCTTTAGAGAGTGCATGTTTCTCGAGATAAAGTGGGATTTTCTTTTTCATTCCACTTTTATTTTTTCCATCTTCTGTAAAAATACCAATGTCAATATAGTCTTTTCCCTTACCTTCTCCTGTTGCATTACCTTGACCATCGTAATAGATTTTCTTGGTGTTTACTTTAAGTTTAAGTTTGTAAGTGCCATTCTTTAAATCGGTAGCTTTGGCTTCTGTGATTTTATTTTCATACAAGGTAATCTTCTCAAAACTATCTTCTAAGAAGTATTGGAGTGAATCAGGTGTTACTTCTTTGATATAGCTATACCACTCACGAGAGGTAGCAAAAGGAGGTTTTTGACGAAAAGCTGCATTTTTCAGGAATTTTGCAAAGCCTTTGTTTAGTCTATCTTCTCCTACCAAATCTTGCAAAGCATATAATATTATTGACCCTTTGTAGTACCAAACATAGGCTCTTGATTCATTCTCTAGAAGATTATCCTCAAATTTACTCTCAGAAGCCCTTCCTCTCAAATAAGAATCAAGTGCGTAACGTAAGAATCTTTGCATCACATCTTTTCCGTATTCTTTTTTGAGAACCATCAAGGCCGAATACTCTGCCATCGTTTCTGAGATTTGATTGGCTCCTCGTGTATAACTAGGCGTGATTTGATGTCCCCACCATTGGTGTGCAACTTCGTGTGAAGTTACATAGAATGCATAATCTGTATCATCTACATCTGAAAAATCAGCTATCCAGCCAAAACTCTCAGAATAAGGGACTGTATTGGGGAAAGACTGAGCAAAACTGGCATATCTCGGAAATTCTAATACACGAAGTTGAGTATATTGATAAGGGCTAAAATTTGTCCCAAAATAATCTAAAGAAGCTTTGACTGACTTTACATATCTATCTGTGTTGTAAGTATGCTTAGGGTCATGAAAAATCTCAATGTTTACTTTTTGTCCGTCTTTGCCTTTCCATTGCTCTCTTAGTACTTCATACCTAGCAGAACTCACATTGAAGAAATAATCCATTTCGCTATTCATTTTGTATTTAAAATAGCGTCTTCCATCTTTCTTCCATTCTTTTTGCAAATAGCCAGGAGCTACAGCAATTTGGTCTTCCGAAGTACTAAGCGTAGCTTCAAAAGTAACATATTCTGCATCATCATTAAAGAGTAAATTGCTTAGACCAAAAGCATCACTTTGCTTAGGAGAGCGGTAGTCTTGCTCTTTCAAACCGTATTTTTTTCTGTATTTTTCACTTTGAAGCTCACCCCGAGCATTGTAACCAAAGCTAGGAAAAATCCCTAAATCAAAGAAAGTCCCATTATAGACAAGCTCACGCCCAGCACCACTATTGGGAAAGCCTTTGTAACTGGCATTGATTTCTAAAATCATTTTCATAGTATCATTGGGCATCATTTTTTGAGGCATTTTATAAATCTTATACTTTAAATCTTTGTCATTGAGTAATAATTTAGGCTCTTTACCATTGATTGTAAATGTTTTGATTTCAATATTCTGGATAGAACTACCATTGTTAAGGTGTAAAGAATCAATCACCTTATTGGTCTTATTGACAATGATAAACTCTCCTTTGGCAGTAGTTGCTCTCTCTTCTGGATAAATATCAATGCTTACTTTTACATCTGTGATTTTAGGCAAAGCTACAAATTCATATTTACGGTATTTTTTCTCGTATTCTGCCTGTAACTTTCGTGAAGCTGTAGGGGTACGGTATTTATTCAAAACACTTACATTATAATAGATATAGCTACCCGAACCTATAAAAAGCACTAAGGTAAATATTAGGGCAAAACCTGAGGTCTTATTGAGCCGTTGACGAGCAAGTCTAATGCGTGTCTTGAAGCTATTTTCTGCTCCACGATTCCATAAAAGATTACCTAACACTAAAAGAAATGAACCAAAACTCAACCAATATAAATGAAACCAGAGCTGTCCTGTCATAAAATGCCCAAAGCCATTCATATCAGAGATAGTGTAGC
>JBBRUH010000185.1:0-10223 GCA_038248005.1 Cytophagales bacterium
ACTTTTGCAGTTTATTGAGAATATAGAAGATAAATCAGAAGCCTTGTCGCACTTTAACGAGGTGCTTTATACAGATATGCAGATGGTCTTGGTCAATGATATGCTTACCAAAGTAGATCTAATGTCTATGGGCAATAGCCTAGAGGTGCGTGTGCCTTTCTTAGACCATGAGTTAGTCAATTATGTGAATGCCTTGCCTGTGTCTAGCAAAATCAATGGACAAATGCGTAAACGTATCTTGCAAGATGCGTTTAGAGAGACATTGCCCACAGAACTTTATCGCCGCTCCAAGCACGGCTTTGAAGTACCTTTGTTGAAATGGTTTAGAGGAGAACTCAGAGGGTTGATAGAAAATGATTTACTCTCGGATACTTTCGTGGCAGAGCAAGGTATCTTTGAGGTAAAAGAAATCCAAAAAATCAAACAAAAACTCTTCTCCAACAACCCTGAGGATATCCATGCTCGTGTCTGGGGCTTACTCGTCTTTCAGCACTGGTGGAAAAGGTATTTGGCTTGAAAAATGGATTGATTTAGGGAAGGGATGAGGAATTCTTTCCTGTCTATCCCAAAATCCTAAAAATCATGTTCTGGCTCTTAATTAGACTTTATAAAATTTCAATTTTCGTTTTTGTGAAAACTTCATTGCGTAAAGATTTTATCCTGCTTTGCGAGTCAGGATAGAACCCATTTACTCCTCTAATTCCTCATTTTCTTCCTCTAATCCTTCAAGGTATTCTAGTCGTTCATCTTCTGAGTATTTTTGCCAAGCCAAAAACCAATCTAGCAAATCATCTATCTCTTCAAAAGCACACACAGGATAAGAAAGAGTGCCTTCCTCTTTGGCTATCAAAGCACAATAAGTTATGACCGTACTCAACAAGGCTTCAGTAAAATCTCGCTTTTTTGCACTGACAGTAGATTGGATTTGCTCATAAAGCACTTCAAAGGTATGTTTGTTATGTAGGCATCTAAATATCACACGGTCAGTCTCAGCATCTAACTTAAAGATAGTATATTCGGTAATAATGGCAATAATTCCGTGCTGACTAAGGTAGGCTTCTGCTTGCTCACGTGAGCGAAAATAGTGTTCATTGAGCATGTTCATCGTTTTAGGAAGTGTATATATAAAAGCCAAATCTTTGACTTCATATATCTGTATCTATTTATAAAAACAAAATATAAGCTTTATTTTTCACAAACTGCTTATAAAGTTGTCTTTTTAATCGTAACGGTATTTGAGTGATAAATTGTCAATCTCTTAGAATAAATTAGTGAACAATTATTACTCTAATAATTCAAATTTTAGGTGAAGGGTATCAATCGGTAAAAAACTTAATAATCCGAAGAGTATAATGTGGTATTTCATAAGTTGAATGTGGTTTGTAAAATAGTGCAAGACATTGAGCCTTGCACCATCAAAATTAAAGAATAACGTGTATTTCTTAACCAAAAATAGAAGATAACTTCATAGCAATACTCATATCACCATCTATTTTCATCTGTCCGCCCATAAAAGCAGACATAGGGCTAAGATCACCATCCATCATTTGGTGAAAATCACTTAGAGATAAATTAACTGTACATTCAGCGTCTTTATCTTCATTGCTTACAGGGTCAGCAGTATTTGCTGCATCTAAGAAGACAACTCCCTCATCAAACACAAACTTTACTGTAGCTCCTAAATCGCCCATTCCACTTGCGGCACGTTCTTTTACTTTCTGAGTAGCACTTGCTAAATCCATAATTAATTCATTCAATGTTTAGATAATAAATATTTTCCTTAAAATTAACCAATTTTGACTAATTGCAAAAACCTAATTTTATTTATTGCATTATTTTTATCGAAAATTAAACTTTTTAGTAAGGAAAATTTGAAAAGTAAAATATTTTCCTCATTTTAGAGAAAAAAAGAAATATCTAATGAGCGACTATTATTTTAGTGAAGAACACGAATTATTTAGGCAAGGCTTGCGTCAGTTTTATGCCAAAGAAGTCATTCCTTATATAGATGAATGGGAAAAAGCGGGTGAAATACCAAAGTCTATCTGGAAAAAAATGGGTGCTATGGGCTATCTAGGTCTCAATCATCCTGAAAAGTATGGAGGAAGTGATGTTGATTTTTTTTATACCGTAGTCTTTCAAGAAGAAACCATCAGGGTCAATAGTGGTGGTTTTGGGGCGGCTGTGGGTGTTACGCCTTATATGGCAGGTGCTCATATCTTGGCTTCGGGCAGTGATTATTTGAAAGAAAAATATTTACCTGGAAGTATTTCAGGAGATTTACTAGGGGCTTTGGCAATTAGCGAACCCAATGCTGGCTCAGATGTAGCTAATATTCGCACAACGGCAAAGCGTGAAGGAGACCACTACATCATCAATGGCTCTAAAACCTTTATTACCAATGGTGTCTTGAGTGATTATATCGTGGCAGCCGTTAAAACTAATCCCGAAGCAGGTGCAGCAGGCATTAGTTTGATAGTGATAGATAGAGATATGCCGGGAGTATCAGCCACTAAACTTAATAAACTAGGTTGGCATGCGTCTGATACAGGAGAAATCGCTTTTTCGGAGGTGCATGTGCCAGTAGAAAATTTAATAGGAGGAGAAGGCAGAGGATTTTACTACATCATGGGCAGGTTTCAACTTGAGCGACTTGTCATGGCAATAGGCGGAACAGCTTCAGCAGAGTTTGCTTTAGAATATGCCCTTAGTTATATGGCTGAAAGACAAGCCTTTGGCAAAAAAATTAATCAGTTTCAAGCATTGAGGCATCGGATTGCTGACCTTGCTTCGGAAATCACCCGAGCCAAATACTTCAACTATTATCTTGCACAAATGCACCAAGATGGCAAACCTGTAGTCAAAGAATGTTCTATGGCAAAACTCCTTGGAACTGAACTCGCAGACCAAGTGATGTACAAATGCTTGCAGTTTTTTGGTGGATATGGATTCATAGAAGATTACAAAATCGCTCGTATGTTTAGAGATAGCAGGATAGGGACAATCGGTGGAGGTTCCTCAGAGATTATGCGTGAAATCATTGCGAAGATGGTTATAGATGATGTCCAATACCAAAAAGTTTAAAACAAACCCCGAAGGGAAAATTTGAGGTGAAGGATAAAGGAAATGACACTGTTATATGTTGCTGTTATTTGCCACTGAAGCTGAAATTAACTATATTTAAAGAAAGAAAAATCTTATGGCAATATCTGAAACACATACTTCTTCTACTTCTAAGACACATCAAAACTTACTAGTGTATGAGCATCTAGATGGCAAAGATTTATATTATAAAAACTACCGTGAAGTCTTAAAAGGGAATAAAAAACTAGAAGAAATTATGGGTTCAAGTGCTTTACAGGCTCTTATTGTGGAGTATTTATTGGGGATTTTTTATGCAGGACTTAATCGTCATTTATACCGTATTTTTTCTAATGAAATAGGAGTACATATTTCAGCCAATGAGAATATAGCTCATGACATCGCTATTTATGATAAAAAAATCTTGACAGCAGATAAAATATCAAAGCAATACACAGATGTTCCTGCCGAACTTGCCGTAGAGATAGATATCAAAATAGATATTTCGGAAGCCAAAGACTATGATTATGTAAATCGTAAGACACAAAAAGTGCTAGACTTTGGTACAAAAAAACTGATTTGGGTATTTTCTGAAACCCAAAAAGTAATGATTGCCGAAAAAGATAAAGATTGGATTATTACTGACTGGAACAAAGAAATAGACCTATTAGAAGGACTTCAATTTAATATCGCAAACTATCTCAAAACAGAAGGAATTGAATAATAATACTCTAAAAACCATCTAACTCCAAAGAGAAAATTTAGAAAAATGATACTGCTATTTGAAACTGAAATATGAACTTGAATTAAACTAAAAATAAAAAACATGAAAGATTCTTATTATTTTACCGAAGAACATGAGCTTTTTAGACAAGGCTTGCGTCAATTTTTAGAAAAAGAGTGCATCCCTCACATAGAAGAATGGGAAAAAAACCAGCAAGTACCCAAAGAAATCTGGAAGAAATTCGGAGAAATGGGCTACCTCGGCATTAACCTTCCCGAAGAATATGGTGGAATGAATGCTGATTTTTGGTATTCTGTAGTATTTCAAGAAGAACTGTCTCGCTGTTTTTCAGGAGGATTTTCTATTATTCCTACTGCACATCAGTATATGGCGATTACTTATGTAGCCAATGTAGGAAGCGAATTCTTAAAGCAAAAATACCTTACAAAAGCCATTGCAGGTGAGTGGCTTGCCTCTATTGCCATTACCGAACCCAATGCAGGCTCAGATGTGGCAAATATCCGCACAACTGCTAAGCGTGAAGGAGACCACTACATCGTTAATGGCTCTAAAATATTCATTACCAATGGAGTGTATGGAGATTTCTTGGTTACTGTGGTCAAGACTGATACCGAAGCTGGCACTGCTGGTTTTAGCTTGCTCGTTATAGACCGCAATGCAGAAGGAGTCTCTGCCAATAAACTCAATAAATTAGGCTGGCATGCCTCAGATACGGCAGAGTTGTTTTTTGACAATGTAAAAGTCCCTGCCGAAAATCTCATAGGCGAAGAAGGCAAAGGATTTTATTACTTGATGGGAGGTTTGCAATTGGAGCGACTCATCGGTGCCTCAGGTGCTATCGGGGCATGCGAATTTGCCTTAGAATACACTCTTCAATACATGTCAGAAAGAGAAGCCTTCGGAAGAAAAATCAATCAATTCCAAGCTTTACGCCACCGAATCGCTGATATGGCAACCGAGATAGAAGCCACTAAATACTTCGTCTATCACGTCTGCCGAATGCACAATGATGGTAAATATGCCGTCAAAGAAGCTTCTATGGCAAAATTAATGGCTTCTGAACTCTCAGACCAAATAATGTATAAATGCTTGCAGATGTTTGGTGGATATGGATTTATAGAGGATTACAAAATCGCTCGTATGTTTAGAGATAGCCGTGTAGGAACCATTGGCGGAGGTTCTTCGGAAGTAATGCGTGAAATCATAGCCAAGATGGTCATTGATTCTGTCAATTATAAAAGTGCTATTGGACACGAAAAAGCAAGCGAATTAGAAAAGGCTGAGTAAGATACTTTACCTTGTCAATGGTCTATTTTCGAAGATAAATAGACCTTGACAATGGTGAAAATCTGAGTAGTTACTACTTCCTAAATTTTTAATGCAACAGTGTTACATTTTAGAAATAATTATTTATATTTGCAACAATGTTGCATATATAAATTTAATTTTCAATGATTCATATTGATCAAGTCAGCAAGTTCTTCAAAGGAAATCCTGCTATTCAGAACCTCTCTCTGCAAGTAAAACAAGGTGAAATTGTGGGCCTTCTAGGTGCAAATGGTGCAGGCAAATCTACTACCATAAATATGCTATTGGGATTTCTAAACCCAGATAATGGAACAGTGAGTATCAACCAAATGGATACAAGTCGCAAAGCACACGAAGTTCGCAAACTTATTGGTTACATTCCCGAAAATGTCAATTTATATCCTTACCTCACAGGGATAGAAAATTTAGATTACTTCTGCCGTCTTGCGGGCTTAAAATATCCCAAGACTGAACTGCAAGGATTTTTGAATACTTGTGGTTTGCAGAGTGAAGCTCACACCAAAAAAGTAAGCGATTATTCCAAAGGTATGCGACAAAAAGTAGGCATTGCTATTGCCTACGCAAAAAAAGCAAAAGTTTATTTGTTAGATGAGCCTGCAAGCGGTTTAGACCCTTTGGCAAGCAATGAACTTTCGGAACTACTCAAAAAATTAGCTAAAAATGGTGCGGCTATTTTGATGGCTTCCCACGATATTTTTAGAGTTAGGGAAGTGTGCCATCGCATTGGTATTCTCAAAAAGGGCGAATTGGTAAAAGAAATTAACAGTCAAGAGGTTAGTTCTAATGAATTAGAACAACTTTATTTACAATTTATGCAAAACTAAGCAAATACTATGTGGCAAATTATAAAAAACGAATGGAGATTTTTGAGTCGAACAAAGTTGCTCTTGGCGATTAGTTTAAGTTTTGTGTTTGTACTGATGATTTCACTTTTTTTAGGAGATTATCAAAGTAAAAAACAAACTGAAACATATAATGTTGCTAAAAATGATTTAAGACAACAGTGGGAAGCCATCAAAGAAATGAACCCACACGGTGCTGCTCATTATGGCACGTATGCTTTTAAACCCACCACGCTATTGAGTAGCCTTGACGAAGGTGTAAACAGAATTACAGGTAATGTGCTACGAGTAGAAGGACATGTACAAAACGAAATTGTCTATTCGGAAGCCTCTCAAATGCAAGCAGTTTCTAAATTTGGTAAACTGAGAAGTTCTCTACTTTTGCAATACATTGTGCCAATACTCTTAATCTTTTTGGCTTTTAGTGCCATAAGTAGCGAAAAACAAAGTGGCAGGCTTAAACTATTGGTACTACAAGGTGCAAAACCTTCTCAACTTATTTTAGCAAAAACATTGTCTGTATGGCTTTTTGGTGTTGGACTTTTGGCATTGGTCTTAGGTTCATATAGTTTGTTAAATATCCAAAATATTGATAGTAATGTATTTGCAAGGGCATTTTTATTTTTCCTCTCTTATTCCTTGTATTATTTTATCATCATTGGGCTTACTGTTTTCTTCTCAACCTATTGGCAAAATACTACAGTTGCCCTTACTTCTATATTAGGCCTTTGGATACTTTGGACTCTATTTTTACCTAATATTTTGATGAGTTCTGTTGAAAAATGGCATCCATTACCAAGCAGAAACGAATTTAATACAGCAATGAAAGAAGATCGTTCTGAAGGCCTAGACGGGCATAATCCTTCTGATAAGCGTAAAAAAGAATTTCAAAAAGAAGTGTTAAAAAAATACGAAGTAGATAGTATTTCGCAATTACCCGTAAACTTTGATGGCTTAGTCATGCAAGCTGATGAAGAATATGGCAATAAAGTTTGGGACAAACACTTTGGAAACCTTCGCCAAGTGTTGGCACAACAGAAACAAAGTTTTCAGTTAGGTGGAATTTTAAATCCATTTATATCACTGCAAAATACAAGCATGGGTTTGATGGCAAGCGATAATCTACATCATCAAGAATTTTTGTTGCAAGTAGAAAATTATCGCAGGGTTTTTATCAAAACTCTCAATGATAAACAAACATTTGGTGGCTCAAAAACAGGAGATTGGGAGTGGAAAGCTGACAATGATTTTTTCAAATCAGTACCTGATTTTGATTACAAACCTACTTCACTGACATCAGTATTACCTAATTATTTGTTAGACTTCTTTTTGCTATTTTTTTGGACCACAGTAGTAGGAATATGTTTGATTTTTGGAACTAAAAAAATGCAAATAATATGAATAGCATAAGCATATTTTTATATGAATGGAAACATTTTATACGTAGTCCATTCAAAATATTGGCAATATTATTTTTTGTTTTGGCAGGAATATATGGCTTGCATAATGGGGCAAATTTGTATCAAAAGCAAAAGGCTGAAATTACTAAAATCAAACAGAAAGTAATAGAGCAACAAGAGAAGATACTTGCCTACTATAATAAAGGTGAAAAAAGCCCCAAAGATCGTCCTTGGATAGACTTAACAAATCCTTTTTGGGCAATTTGGAGTCTGACAACTTATCACTTTAAAACTCCTTCACCAGCCATTGTTTATAGTATGGGACAAGCTGAGCAATATGGTTTTTATAAGTCTATTTCGGTTAATAGCAGCCCTTATGATGCGGATATGGCAGAGGAGATTTCTAACCCTGAACGCTTACAAACAGGAACGCTAGATTTTTCTTTTGTGGTTATATTTCTTTTGCCTTTACTTTTATTGATTCTACTATATAATATAAAAGTCGGAGAAGCTGAACAAGGATTTTTACCTTTAATTTACGTCCAAACAGGCGAAAAAAATAAGTGGCTTTTAGCAAGAGTTGCTTTTTATGGTGTATTGCTTTTTATGATTTCTTTTGCCTTATTATTATATGGGGCAATGCTTACCCGTGTTTTTGAAAGTCAAAGTAAAACCTTCTTTCAGATTGGTTTTTGGATTTTGCTTTACCTTTTATTTTGGATATTGATTAATTATTTAATTCTCCTGAAAAGCAAAACTATTGTAGCTAACATATTACAAATGGTAGGTGTTTGGTTGATTTTTGCCTTTATCATCCCTGCTTCGGTGCATCAATGGGTAAGTATTGAAAAGCCTACCAACTTGATGATTGATATGATAGATGTATGGAGAAATAGTCAAGAAAAAATATTTTCTCAGCCTGATTCTGTAATTGACCAGCAACTTTATGCCTTAATCCCAGAAATACAGCATGCCGAGATATCCAAAGATACCACTCGCAAAGTTATGGCTAGAATGTACTCAATGAGTGCACTTGCACAAGAGCTACTAAAAGCAAGTATAACTGCTATTACCAAAGAAAATCAAGCGAAAAACGATTTGATTGGTAGTAGCTTTTGGTTTAATCCCGTTTCTTTTTTTCAAAACAAATTTAATACTCTTTCACAGACACACTACCAAGATTATGAAAACTACCGACAAGGAATTCAAACATTGATAGACAAACGTATCAAAATAATGGTGGTTGATATTTGGAAAGATACCAAGGTGGATAAGAATAGATATTTGGAGTACAATCAAATCTTTAAAAAATAATAAAACACCTCAAACAATTTTAAAAAATATGGACGAGTTTAAACGTAGAGAATTTATCAAACTTTCTGCCATTTCGTTTGCAGGAATTGCTATGCAATTTTCAGCGGTTTCTGCTTTTGCATTAACAGCGAATGGACAAAATGGTTTTTTGGGAAGTAATCCCGAAATGAATTGGGATGCTTTTATATCCAAAATACAAGCCTTAGCCAAAACCCAACACGTCAAACCTTGGAATCAATCAAAGTATTTAGGCAAAGTAGAGGCTATAATGAATAAGTGCAAATTTCCTGAGTTTGAAAAGGTAAAAAAAGCTTTTCAAGAATACAAAAATCAATCACCTGATTGGTTTGAGCATGAGTTATTACATCAGGAAATTGATTTTCAAATTTCGCTTTTGCAATTTGAAAAAGGTGAATATATAAGCCATCACGACCACCCAGAAATGTGCGGAATCATTAATATGGTAACTAGCAATGCGTTGGTAAAAAATTATTCTATTGATAAATTGCTTGATAAAACTAGAACAGAAAAGTATGGTGAAAAAGAAATAAAGATTAAGTCTTGCATAATAAAAGAAGTGCAAAACGAAATTCTGTTACCCAATCAAACAAGCATACTTACTTCAACAGAAAGCAATATTCACTCTTTAATGCCCAACAAGTTCACTCAATTGGTAGATATATTTACACCCTCTTACAGCGAAGAAAGTGAAAAAGGCACGAAATGGTTTCAAGTAAACGAAAAAGAAAATTTTGAAGGAATTCCAAAGCAATTTTTAGCTGAATACGCCAGCATAGACTAATTATAACACATATATTTTTAATAATTTTTACTAAATATGACAGTAACAAAAAAATTACCCGTAACTGTATTAAGCGGTTTTCTTGGAGCAGGAAAAACAACTTTGCTCAACCACATATTACACAACAAAGAAGGCTTAAAAGTAGCTGTAATTGTGAATGATATGAGTGAGGTAAATGTAGATGCAAGGCTTGTAAATGAGCAAAATGTACTTTCGCGAACCGAAGAAAAATTAGTAGAAATGACCAATGGCTGTATTTGTTGTACCCTCAGGGAAGACTTGATGATTGAAGTAGAAAAATTAGCCAACGAAGGAAAATTTGACTACCTGCTCATTGAAAGCACAGGCATCAGTGAGCCAGTGCCAGTAGCCCAAACATTTAGCTTTGTGGACGATGAAAAGGGAATTGACCTTTCTAAATTTAGTTACATTGATACAATGGTAACAGTGGTTGACTGTTTTAATTTCTTTAATGATTTTGGCACAAATGAATTATTGGTTGACCGCAAGTTAACAGATATGGAAGGCGATTACCGCACCATTGTCAATTTATTGACCGACCAAATAGAATTTGCAAATGTGATTATTTTAAACAAAACAGATTTAGTAGATGCTAAAACAGTTGGACTATTAAAAGCATCTATTCAAAAATTAAATCCCGGTGCAAAAATTATTCAATCTAATTTTAGTAAAGTAGAACCCAAAGAAAT
>JBBRUH010000186.1:0-10152 GCA_038248005.1 Cytophagales bacterium
AAAAAATTAGGTAGATTGATAGCAAAAATCATAGCCCATAGCCAAGCCTTTAAACCGTGAAGTGATACTAGCCATCCACCCAAAAGTCCTCCTATTACCAAAGCAATAATTCCAAAAGTACCATACAATGTACCTACCATCGTGTTAGAAAGTGCCAAGCCTCCTTTCTCTATTGGGTCTAGCATAAAAGGCTGTGCTAGTTTGATGAGTTGTGCTTCTCCAAAGCGATAAGTAAGCAAAAAGGCAATGATGAGCAGAATATCCTTTTTCTTAAAAAAGTGTATGAAAGTAAGAAAGAATTCTTTGAAAAAATCTTTGAGTTGAACCGTAGTAGGCTCTTCAAGATTATTAGGTGTGGTAAAGCTATGGTAAAGAAAAAGTCCTAGCATCAGTACTGCCAATACTACAAAAGTAATTGACCAAGCTGTAGCGGCATCATCATAGTAAAGGATTAACTGACCTGCCAAGATGACTACCAAACCCTGCCCCGTAATCATTGCCAATCTATACGCCGTACTGCGGATTCCTAAGAAAAAAGCCTGCTCTGACTCTCTCAAAGCAATCATATAAAAGCCATCAGCAGCTATATCATGCGTAGCTGAGCTAAATGCCATTAACCAGAAAAAAGCTAAAGTAAGTTGGAAAAAATGATTCGTAGGAATCGTAAAAGCAACACAAGCCAAGGCAACTCCCATTATGAATTGCATGCCAATAAACCAAAACCTTTTTGTCTTAAAAATATCTACCAAAGGACTCCAGATAGGCTTAATCACCCAAGGTAAATATAACCAACTCGTGTAAAATGCGATGTCAGCATTAGAAATTCCTAGATTTTTATACATCACTACCGATATGACCATCACTACTACATAAGGAATCCCCTCGGTGAAGTAAAGACTAGGCACCCATAGCCACGGTTGTGCATTCTTATATTCTTTTTGATTCATTGTTTATCAAATAACAGTTTCAGTATCAAATAATAGTGTCATATCCCTTTGTCATGCCGTAGGCATCTGTTTGATAGCGTAGCCTTTTGACACACTTTCGGATTCCTAACGGAATGACAGGAAAGATTCAAGCCTTCTATTCTTCATTAAATCAATCCCTCAACCCTTCAGCCCTTCTATCCTTAATAAGTGCTTATAGATGCTATTCTCCGAACCTGGAATTAGCTCTGCACCTACTGTTTTTTGGTAGTATTCGTGAGGACCTACACCACCTATGATTCCGTAAGCATAGCCCAAGTTTTTGAGTCCTTCGAGTGCTTTGATGAGTAAAACTTTGCCTATTTTTTTACCTCTTTGTTCTTCTAAAACTCCCGTAGGCCCGAAGAAACTGCGTGCAGTCGTTTCATAACAAGCAAAGCCTAAAATTTTGTTACCCTGATGTGCTACAATGCATGTAACAGGCTGCCGAGCAAAAGCTACTTCTACTTCACTTGCCCAAAACTCACTAAAACTCTCCTTTGCCCAAGCTACTAAGAGGTGCTTTTCAGGGGCAATGGCATTTCTAAAAATGATATTTTCCTTTTCTAAAAGGTCTTGTTCTAGTTCATGGATGCTCGGCAAATCATAAAGCCGCACTAACATATCTTGCATATTTATTCAGTATCAAATAACAGTTTTATTTGCTTAATACTCCTTTACTTTCCAGGTGAAATTTATCTACTACGGTAATAATATATTTATAATTTTTATGTGCTTTCAGTTCAAAATCTGTAAATTCATATTCTGATTTTTCTGCTTGATAAGGGATTTTGGTAAATAAATAGGTAGCTTTTTCTAAATCAACAGGGGTATCTTTAGGGATTTTATAAATCAAAGAATAACGATTATTGTTATTCTTTTCTACCTTCCAAGTGAGTGTAGTGGCTTTTCTTCGTTTTTTTATCTTTTGAAAAATAGGTGCATTGGGCAAAGGTTTGTCTTTATCTCTGGAATGCACAGGCACTAAGGCAGGCTTTGAAAAAACATTTGTTTTAAGATGATAAGCTACATTCAATGGGTTGTCTATCAATGACTTAGCACTAAAAAATGCACTTCCTTTTACTTTAGGCAATAGACGATTAAAGACCACTTGATTGCTAATTTGCTCTGGATTTTCCCAGCTTTTATCTGCATTGTTATTGACTTTGTAAGGCCCTTGCCCCATATAGAGAGCCACTTCATAAGGCTGGCTCGCCCACCATTCTGTGAGTTTGCTATAAGAGGCAGGCTCAAAACCAATGCTCCAATAAGCCTGTGGAATGATATAATCTATCCAGCCATTTTTTATCCAACTTATAGGGTCTGCGTAGAGGTCATCATAGCAAGTCTGCCCAGCTTTGGTATCAGAGCCAAGTGGGTCTTTTTCTCTGTTTCTCCAGACACCAAAGGGGCTGATTCCAAACTTCACGTCTGGTTTTACTTTCTTGATGGCTTCGGACATTTTCTTGACAAATTGATCTATGTTATCTCTCCGCCAATCTTCTATATTTTTAAATTTTTTGCCATACTTCTTATAAGCTAGGGTATCATTAAAAAACTCATCTTTGACTTTGTAGGGGTAAAAATAATCATCAAAATGAACGGCATCCAAATCATATTGATTGACAGCTTCCATAATGACATTAATGGCATACTGCTGCACTTCGGGCAAGCCAGGATTAAAGTAATACTTTGGACCATATTTTATCATCCAATCTCGGTGCTGATAAAAAGGGTGGTTGGGAGCTAATTTGGTAGTATCTAAGGTCATGGTAGCTCGGTAGGGATTAAACCAAGCATGAAATTCTAGCCCTTGCTTGTGGGTTTCTTCTACCATAAACTTTGTAGGGTCATAAAAAGGCTCAGGTGCTTGCCCTTCTTTGCCTGTAAGATAGCGTGCCCAAGGTTCGTATTTTGAGGGGTAAAAGACATCCCCAGCCGTGCGGATTTGTGCAATGACGGCATTAAAATTCATTGTATTGTAAAATTCTGTAATTTTGATAAAATCCTCTCTTTGCTTTTCGGGAGTATCTGTTTGGGTTTTGGGCCAGTCGATATTATAGACTGTGGCTACCCATACTGCTCTAAACTCATATTTAGGGATAAGATAGTTTTGAGCAAAGGTGGGCTGAGTAATTATCAGCAATAAAATGGTAAATCGTAGTATTAGTTTCATATTTCAGTGTCAAATAACAGTTTCATTTTGTCATGCCGTAGGCATCTGCTCAACAGCATAATTCTTTCTTTACCCATAATGCCTTAGGCTGTAACTATATTTTTGATAAAAATCATAGTCTATCAAAGCACTCACAAAAATCACAGTTTAAGACAGAAAATCATAGATTGAGGTTTTTGTGTGATAGGGTTGAGGGGTTCTTGGAGTTCTTGGATAATGTACCCAGCATCCACAAAAAGACGCATCCAACCTGCTAAGGTGCGGCTAAACCATTGAAAAGGTTTGGTATATTGTTCACCTAAGCCTGCCCAGCCGTTCTCTTCCCAGCTACTAAGGTAAGGTTTCTCTTGACTTATTTTAAAAAAAGGATGCAAAGTCTGTATAAAAATTTTTCCTTCTGGAAGTAGGTGTCTTTTGAGTGAAATAAGTAAATCAGCCACTTCATCTTCCATAAAAAGACCAAAATTAATCACAATTGCTTCAAAAGGAGATTGAGGAAGTGATTTGCCTGCAATAATCTCATTATAGCTGATGACTGCATACTCTTCTTCGCCTTTGGTTTGAGCATTTTTAATCAAAGCTGGTACACCATCTATGCCGACAGTGTGTATTTTTTTTGCATTTAAGGCTCGTGTAAGCCAGCCTTCTCCACAGCCTAGGTCAAGTACTTTGCTAGTCTTATACTTCAAGATTGCCTCTATAATTGCTTGATTGGTGATAAGCTTTCGACTTTCTATGAGATGTTGGTCTATGCTTTCTATCCAGTGGTGGGCATTACTTTGCCAAGAATCTATGATGCTATCAGATTGGGGCATATTAGTTTATGTGAGTTGGTGAATGATTTCTTTTTATTAAAAAAATAGTGCATACAAGTTATATGCACCATTTTTTCAGTTATAAAAATATCTTAATTAACAGGGTTATCAGGCGTATTTGGGTTACTATTACGCTCAGTAACAGGGTAAGGATAGAAGTTACGAGTACGCTCAGCATTGGCTTGTCCAAAACCTGGGCGACCAAAACGGCGACTATCTTCCAATTTTAATCCTGTCATAAATAACTCAATACAACGGTTACGATAAATCTCTTCCAAGATGGCAGTCTGTGTATTAGCACCATTGTAAGCAGGGAGATTAGCTCCTACTCCATACACATCTGTTCCTGCGGTCTTAGCAAGCACTTTGTTAAGTTCTATAACAGCAGCAGGTAGTTCATCGAGGCGAGCCTTTGCTTCTGCCATAATAAGAAGCATTTCCCCTGGTAAATACAATGGGATAGATGTTGC
The DNA here is from genome assembly GCA_038248005.1 of Cytophagales bacterium. Taxonomy (GTDB): domain Bacteria; phylum Bacteroidota; class Bacteroidia; order Cytophagales; family Microscillaceae; genus JAABSX01. Next base: position 4,427 of record JBBRUH010000186.1, read on the forward strand.
ATCTCCCAAAAAGAAACCTTTTCCATTACCTGCCTGTGCAGTTAGATAAAAGGCAATGCGTCCATCACTAGGGTTAGGAGCCAATGCGCCTGTTAATCCGAAATTAGGTTTTACATCATATACATTGTTAGTTGTCAATGAACTTCTGAAAATAGGGTTTTGGCTTACATTGTTAAATAAGAACCTTGACTGGCTTGTCAAACTTACGCTACTCGCCTTAGAAAATGCAGTTGCATAATTGCCACGCATAAGATTATAACGAGCTGAGAGAGCCTTCAAACTATTGTCTAGATTGATATTAGAACCTACTTGGGTATTGAAAGATGCAGGGATGGTGCTAGTAGCTAATAAACTAGAGGCTGCATCTAAGAGACTAATGGCTTCGTCTAAAGCAGCATTACGAGTTACAAAGGCAGCATTTGGACCAGTTTGGATGATAGCTTGTTCCCAAAATTGAGCCATCGTACCTAGAGCCAATGCTTTGAAAAGATGTCCATAGATCTGAACACCCGCTCTTCTACCAGCGTCAGGCATGACATTAGCGTTCTCGATAAGTTTTTCTGCATTAAATCTTACTAAGTTGAGATTTGTCCAAAGATTGGTTACTACTGGATTATTAGGCGCTACATTATCTCCTCCAAGCTCCAAAGCTGCTATATCAGCATTTCCTGCATTGAGTACACGTAGTTCATTGGTAGAAAGACCTGCTGCCGTAATGGAAGCATACAAACTACTGGCAGCACCAATGGTATAGCGAAACTGAGTTCCTATTATTAAGCCCTGTAAGCCTTCAGGCGAATTAACAACCTCCTCAATAGTAGGGGCATTTGGGTTAGGGAAATCACTTTCACAGGCTGTAGAGAGCCATATAAAAGTAATTAGAAATAGATATTTTATATTTTTCATATTTTTCATATTTTTTAACTTGCATTGATTAAAAAGAAGCAGTAATTTTTAACTGATACAAACGTGGGATAGGCACGTTACCAAAGTCATCTCCACGTACATTATCTGCTTGTCCAGCAGAGTTCGTTTCAGGGTCAAATCCAGTATAGTTGTCAATAGAGAAGATATTACGCCCTACAAGGCTAATGTCTAGATTCTCAAATCCACTAAATTTACCTACATTATAGGTGAAAGCTATTTCACGCAGTTTGATAAAATCTCCGTCTTCTATGTGTTCTTCTTGAATACGGGGACCTATAAATCCACCTACGGCAGCATTCCAGCCTCTTGGTAATTCACCACGCAATTCACGCTCTGAAAGAGGACTTGCTCCTACGTTATTGCTTGTGAGTTTATTCCAGTTATACACTTGGAATCCGCCTAAGGCATCAAACTGTACTCTTAAGCTAAACTTCTTATAGCTAAACTCATTAATAAATGCAGCATTATAAGTAGGTAGAGGACTTCCTAGTATCTTACGGAGTGGGTCGCCAGTAGGCTGTCCAGATTGATTTCTAAGAATTTCTCCTGTAGCATCATTGCCTCTTTCTATTTGTGGTAAACCAATAGGACTTAATAATAAACTACCATCAGTATTACGGGCATAATAATTGGCCACAAATACTCCAAGAGGATGTCCTTCAACAGCACTTTGTGTACCACCGCCGCCACGTAATAAAATACCTACTCTTCCACTATTGATGAGCCTGGTTACACGGTTTTTGTAGGTGTTAAATGAGAAAGTAGTTTCCCATCGAAAATCAGAAGTACGTATTGGAGAAGCTGTAATCATTAATTCTATACCACTATTTTGCATACTTCCTGCATTTTGTACTATTTGAGAACCTCCTTCTGATGGAGAAAGGGTACGATCTAATATTAAGTCATCAATTTGTTGTTTATAGTAAGTAAACTGAACTCCTAATCTATTTTTCAAGAAAGACATATCTACTCCAAACTCGAATTCCTTATTACGTTCAGGGCTTATATCTGATTGACCTAGGCGAGCATTAGGTACAAATCCACCACCATTTCCTACGGGGAGAAGTACAGCAGAGGCATTTGTAAATCTATCAAAAGCTCCTATCCCTGTTAAGTTACCTGATTCTCCATAAGAAGCTCTAAATTTCATGGTATTCCAAGCATTACCTAATCCTCCATTTTTCCAGAAATCTAGGTCTGATAATACAAAGCTCAAGCCTACTTTTGGATAGAATTGATTACGTTGTTCTTGACCAAATAAAGAAGAACCATCAATACGACCTGCTAAGGTCAAAAAGAGATAATCTTTGTAGCCAAAAGTCTGCTGTAAGAAATAACCCCAAATACTTACTTCATTACGGCTTTCTATGGCAGGAGTAAAGAAATTACGAGCTGCTCCTATTGTCTGTATAAAAGGTTGTAAATCTCTACCCTCAATACTGGTAAAACTTTGCTTACGATAAATTAATTGAGCTCCTAATGTAGTTGTTGAGCTGATATTTTCATTGATATTCTTCTGATAGCTTGCTACCCAATCATGGTTTACTGCAAAGAAGTTAGAAGTAGCAACAGCGGCATAACCGTCAGGGAAGAATGCAGCAGCAACAGGGCCATAAGGTAATCTAGGCTGAAAGGTATTGCCTAGTAGACCGTATGTGTCTAAGCCAATGGTATAATCAATGGCTAACCCATCTAATGGATAAAAACTTGCTTTTACATCTCCGATTAAGCGATTAGTTTCTTGGGTAATGTCAAAAGTCTCCAATACAGATAGAGGATTTACTCTTTGTTGTTCTACATGAAGTAAGTTACCAGAAGCATCACGCTCTGTAATGTCCCATACATTGTCTATAATAATCATCGTACTGATAGGGCTAAAGAAGTTATTGCCATTGGGCATATCTTTAGAACTACTATTGGTATAATTTAAACCCGTAGAGATTTTTGCCTTTGTACCAAATTTTTGGTCTAGTCTAAATCTTGCACCATATCTCTGAAAGTTGGTATTGAGTAAAATTCCTTCATTATTGGTATAAGATACTGAGCCATAATAGCTTGTTTGATCATTTCCACCTGTAATAGATACAAAATTCTCAGTGCCTATGGCTGTTCTAAATAGATTGTCTTGGTAGTCATATCTTGTAACAGCATATTGATCTTCAACCAATGGCCCTCCTAAAGATGCAGGCCCTGTACCAGGATTGGCAACTCTATTAGGTCTTAAATCGGCTATCATTGTTAAGCGATCACCTACAGTAGAAAGACGCTCATCTCCTGGGATACCGAATCGGAAAGGGTAATCATTGAATTCTAAACGCTTGCGAAGTTCGCTTACAGAGAAAGAAGAAGACACTGTGATTCTTGGCTTGCCTTGTGAGCCCCTTTTAGTAGTAATCAAAACTACTCCATTAGAAGCTAAAGATCCATAAATAGCAGCTGCAGCCCCTCCATTGATTACCTCAATATGCTCAATGTCAGCAGGGTTAATATCTACCATACGGTTTTGACCTGCTGCAAAGCTAGTACCCATGGCATCTGCATTCCTGTTAATCACATTCTCAGAGCTATTACTAGCAATCACACCATCTACAATAAATAAAGGTTGAGAACCGCCTTTGATAGAGCTAGGCCCACGCAAAAATACTGAGAATCCACCTCCTGGATCACCAGAGTTTTGAGTTACGATAGCCCCTGGAGTTCTACCAGACAATGCACTCAATGGGTTAGGGCTTGCTAGGTCTTTAATCTGACCTGCATCAATAGAGCCAATAGAATTACCAAGTGTTTTCCTCTCGCTGACCATAGAGGGGCCTATAACCACTACTTCATCTAATTTCATTAAATCTTCATTTAGACTGATGATGTCTAGTGAGACATTGCTTTGATTACCTAGCTCAACGGTTTGCGTCATTCTAGAATAGCCTACTAAGCGAGAAATTACTTTATAACTTCCTGGTGCGAGTTTGGCGGTCAGTGTAAAATTTCCTTCAATATCGGTAGCAGTCGCAAAGCCTGTGTTCTCAATATTGACAGTAGCCCCTGCGAGGCTTTCTCCCGTGGCTTGGTCGGTGATTCGCCCAGTAATTACATACTGTAATTGTTGAGCATATACCCCTTGCCAAGCAAGAAAAGTAAGGCTCATCACTAGAGTCCAGCTTTTCAAGTGTTTAAGGTGGGTAAAGTATTTTTTCATAGATTTAAAAAGGTTTAATGTAGTTAAAAATAAATTAATACAAAGATAAAATAATAAAAACTCAAATAGAAATCTTATAAAATATAAGTTTTTTGAAATAATCTTGCTCATATAATCATTATTTCAGAAATTTTTTTCAAAAATGCCATCTTACAAATGCCTCTATGGCTTCATATTCGGCAAAGCCTAACTCATCATAGATTTCGGCAGTTCGTCGGTTGCGGTCTTCTGCTCTTTGCCAAAACTCTCTTTCATCACTGCCAGGGAACATCGCTCTGTCTTTTTGAGATTGATGTTTGAAGATGGCTCTGCGTTTTTTGAGCAATTCTTTTGGCCCAATAGGCACTGCCATTTCTATTTCTGAGACATCCCACTCTTGCCAAGCACCTCTGTAGAGCCATAGATAGGTATCTTTGAGCCACCCAGTATTTGCTTTTTTGAGTCTATCTAGAGCTGTGAAGACTGCATTGAGACAAACACGGTGGGTACCATGTGGGTCAGATAAATCACCCGCAGCATAGATTTGATGTGGCTGTATTTTTTCTAATAAATCTATGGTAATCTTTATGTCCTCTTCGCTGATGGGTTTTTTCTTTACCGTTCCTGTTTCATAAAAAGGCATATCCATAAAATAAGCGTGTTCATCTTTCACCCCACAATAGCGGCAGGCAGCCTTTGCTTCACCTCTTCTGATGAGGGCTTTGATACTTTGTACTTCGGGTAAATCTACTTCTCCTGGAGTTTTATTGGCTATAAAATCTTTGATTTTGCTAAAAATAGTAGCCGTTTTTTTCTCGTCTTTGACATATTTTTGGTTAAAATCCATAGCAAAATCTAAAAACCGCAAAGCATCATCATCAAAAACCGCAATATTCCCAGAAGTCTGATACGCTACATGCACCTCATGTCCTTGCTGAACGAGACGCAACAAAGTCCCTCCCATAGAAATCACGTCATCATCGGGATGTGGGCTAAAGATAAGTATTCTTTTAGGATAAGGATTGGCTCGCTCAGGTCTTTGGCTATCATCTACATTGTGCTTACCACCAGGCCAGCCTGTGATGGTATGTTGTATTTCATTAAAGATTTCTACATTGAGGTCTTCGGCAGGCCCTTGCTCCACGATGAGATTGCTCATGCCATACTCATTATAATCTTCATTGGTTAGTTTTAAGATTACTTTTCCTAGTTTCTGTGAAAGCCAAATGACCGCCTTTTTGCGTAGTGCTTTCGTCCAAATACAGCTATCTACAAGCCATGGCGTTTTTTCACGGGTAAGCTCTGCGGCAGCAGCTCGGTCTATAAAAAACTCAGTATTAGGATGTTCTTGTAAAAAAGTAGCGGGGATGGTATCACGTATTTGACCTTCTATGCTTTCTTTGACTACTTTCGATTTACCTTCTCCCCAAGCCATTAAGATAATTCGCTTGGCTTTAGTAATAGTGCCGACTCCCATCGTAATAGCTTTGTGAGGAACATTTTCTTCCCCAAAAAAATCACTGGCAGCATCTGTGCGTGTAGTGCTATCAAGGTTAATAAGACGGGTCTTAGATTTATTAGAAGAGCCTGGCTCATTAAAACCAATATGCCCTGTCCTGCCTATTCC
>JBBRUH010000187.1:0-10111 GCA_038248005.1 Cytophagales bacterium
CCTACAAAAAGTATTTTATGCACGGCACTTCTCATCATTTGGGGCTAGATGTGCATGACCTCGGAGATAAATATCGTAGATTTGTAGCTGGAATGGTTTTTACGTGTGAGCCTGGTATTTATATTCGTGAAGAAAGCATCGGTATTCGCCTTGAAAATGACATTCTGATTACTAAATCAGGCAATGAAGATTTAATGAAAAATATCCCTCTAGAAGCAGAAGAGATAGAAGAATTAATGAATTTGAAGCCTAGTTTATAAAATTAGTTAAAATACTAGTGCAAGCAAAAACACTTGCACTTCAAATAAAATCGTAAGTAGATGATTGAAATTAGTTTGCACTTTGATATCGCTATAAAAAACTGATTATCAGTGTTTTATTGAGATAACTCATCACTTACTATAAAATACTGGTATAAGCATCTTCGCTTACACCTCGATAAATAAAATCGTACTACTATTTAATTCACATTGATTTAAAGGAAAGCAAATGTTTAATTTGTCACGCAAAGAGATTTTTTTTGGAGGAATTCTGACTTTCTCCTTCTTCATGACTATTTTTTTCTTTTATACCTATCAGATTTTTCGCTCTCCCAATTTACAGGTAGAGAAGGAAGCAATGTACCTATATATTCCAAAAGGCACTGATTTTAAGCAATTATTGGATATTATGGAAAAAGAAAAAATCATAGCAGACAAAATTTCTTTTGCTTTCTTATCTAAAACCCTTAGCTATCAAAAAAATGTAAAATCAGGTCGCTACTTGATAGAGTCTAATATGAATAATTTTAATGCTATCAGGATGCTTAAGGCTGGGGGACAAAGTCCTATTAAATTTACTTTTAATAATCTCCGTACCAAAGAAGATTTTGCTGAAAAGGCTTCTGAATGGTTAATTTTTGAAGAAGAAGACTTGCTAAAGCTACTCAACGACACAAGTTTTGTAAAAAAATATGAAAGAGATACCACTACCATTCTGACTATCTTTTTGCCCAATACTTATGAAGTTTATTGGAATACTTCCGCAAGGTCTTTTGTGGAAAGAATGCACTCAGAATATAAGAAATTTTGGAATAAATCTCGATTGGCAAAAGCCAAAGCACTCAATCTAAGCCCTACAGAAGTATCTATTCTGGCTTCTATAGTCCAAGCAGAAACCAATCAACCTACTGAAAAACCTCGTGTAGCAGGTGTCTATCTCAATCGCCTACAAAAAAACATGAAGTTAGAAGCTGACCCTACCCTCGTATTTGCGGTTGGTGATTTTACTATTCAGAGAGTCTTAAACCGACATAAACAAGTAGAATCGCCTTACAATACGTACCTTTATGAAGGGCTTCCTCCTGGGCCTATTAACATACCTTCCCCTCAGTCTATTGATGCAGTACTCAACTATGAAAAGCACGATTACCTGTTTTTCTGTGCCAAAGCTGATTTCTCAGGTTTTCATGCCTTTGCCAAGACCTATAACGAACACCTCAAAAATGCTAGACTCTTCCAAACGGCCCTCGATATGAAAGGAATCAAATAACAGTTTCATATTTCAGTGTCAAATAGCAGTAGCAAATAAAAGTTTCATATTTTAGTGGCAGTTTCTTGTCATAAGTAGGCATCTGCTATACAGCGTAGCTTTTTGACACACTTTCAGATTTCTAACGGAATGACAGAAAAAATTTCTTCACTCCTTTTCCATGGTTCGTGTCTTCACGAACCAGCACTGATGCTAATCCAAAAAATCAAAGTTAAAGCTAGAAGATTCAACTAATTTTACTAAAATATTCTTAATTTTGAATTTAAGAGTATTTTAAAATAAGAGTAATCAATGATCCAGTTTGAATATTTTACACTTGACAATGGACTAAGAGTCTTTGTCCATACCGATAAAACCACTCCAATGGCTGCAGTCAATGTAGCTTATAATGTAGGCTCAAAAGATGAAGATGAAAATCGTACTGGTTTTGCACATCTTTTTGAGCATCTAATGTTTAGAGGCTCTAAGCACATTGAGAATTATGATAAACCCCTGCAATCCGTAGGAGGAGAAAACAATGCTTATACTTCTTCTGACCTTACTAATTATCATATTTCTCTCCCAGTGGTCAATCTCGAAACAGCTTTTTGGCTAGAATCTGACCGTATGCTAGGGTTAGATTTTAAAGAAGAAAAACTAGAAGCCGAGAAAAAAGTAGTTATAGAAGAATTTAAGCAAAATTATCTCAATCAACCTTATGGAGATGCTTGGCTAAAAATTCATCCCTTGGCTTATAAAGTTCATCCTTATCGCTGGGCTACTATCGGCAAAGATATTAGTCATATAGAAGGAGCTACACTTCAAGATGTGGAAGACTTTTTTTATAAGTATTACCGTCCTAATAACGCCGTCTTGGTCGTAGCAGGTGATGTGGAAGTAGAGCAAGTAAAGGCTTTAAGTCAAAAATGGTTTGGAGACATCCCTAGAGGTGAAGAATTAGTGAGAAGCTTACCCGATGAGCCGCTACAAGATGCCCCTCGCCATGAAGACAATATAAGCAATGTACCCATGGATTTAATCTATATGGTTTTTCATATACCAGGGAGAAGAGATACGACTTATTATGCAGCAGATTTATTGAGTGATGTGCTGGGTCGTGGGCGTTCTGCAAGGCTACATCAAAGACTTGTCAAAGAAAAGAACTTATGTTCTTCTATTCGTGCGTATGTAACAGGGTCTATGGAGCCAGGTCTGCTTGTGATTCAGGCATTTGCCAATCAAGATGTTGACTTGAAAGAAATAGAGAAAGAAATCTGGGGTATCATTCACGAGTTGCAGAGCCAAATGATAGAAGAATCTGAACTTCAAAAAGTAAAAAACAAAGCAGAATCTACCATTGTATTTAATGAAGTAGAACTTCTGAGTCGCTCGAGTCGTCTTGCGTATTATGCTATTATGGGTGATGCCAGTCGAATCAATCATGAGTCAGCACTAATTCAGGCTATTACACCTACTCAAATCAGAAGTATGGCACAGACTGTTTTTACACCTAAAAAAACTTCTACTTTGTATTATTTGTCAAAATAATTTGATTTTAATAAAACTATGCAAAAATTTCGTGTCGGACAGGGTTATGATGTACACCGCCTTGCAGAAGGAGTTCCCTTTTGGCTAGGAGGTATTCAAGTTCCTCATCACAAAGGAGCGTATGGACATTCAGATGCAGATGTCTTGATTCATACCATCTGTGATGCTCTGCTTGGGGCCGCCAATATGCGTGATATTGGTTTTCATTTTTCTGACAAAGATCCTCAGTTTAAGGGCATAGATAGCAAGATATTGCTCAAACGTGTGGTAGAACTAATTCGTGAAAAAGGCTATGAAATCGGTAATATTGATAGTGTGGTCTGCTTACAAGCACCCAAAATCGGTAAGCATATTCCTGAGATGCAAGCCTGTCTGGCAGAAGTAATGCAAATACCTTTAGAAGATATTTCTATCAAGGCAACTACTACCGAATTACTAGGCTTCGTAGGCACGGAAGAGGGTGTGGCAGCCCATGCTACTGCGTTGATATACAAATAAATTCCCGAACTTTGCCCTAAATTCTATCACCATGAAACACCTTTTGGGTATCAAAGAACTAAGTTCGGCTGAGATTGAGGAAATCTTAGATACAGCCGAAAACTTTAAAGAGGTTATCAATCGCCCCATCAAAAAAGTGCCTTCTCTGAGAGATGTTACGATAGCCAATGTTTTTTTTGAAAACTCTACCCGTACACGACTGTCTTTTGAGCTTGCTGAAAAACGCCTGTCAGCAGATGTGATTAACTTTTCAGCCTCTAGTAGCTCCGTCAAAAAAGGGGAAACTTTGCTAGATACCGTCAATAATATCTTAGCTATGAAGGTAGATATGATTGTGATGCGACATTCTAGCGTGGGTGCTCCTCACTTTTTAGCCAAGCATATCCCCGCCGCCAATATCATCAATGCAGGCGATGGCACACACGAGCATCCTACCCAAGCACTCTTAGATGCCTTTTCAGTAAAAGAGAAATTAGGTGATATAGTAGGTAAAAAAGTGGTGATTATAGGAGATATTTTACACTCAAGAGTAGCTCTTTCTAATATTTTTGCTTTTCAGAAATTGGGAGCTGAAGTGATGGTTTGTGGCCCTATTACACTTTTGCCCAAATATATCCGTGAGTTAGGCGTAAAGGTAGAATTAGATGTTAAGAAAGCCTTAGAATGGTGTGATGTAGCCAATGTGCTTCGCATACAGCTAGAAAGACAGCAAATCAAATACTTCCCTTCTTTGCGTGAATATACACTCTATTATGGAATCAATAAGGCAATGCTTGACTCACTAGATAAAAAAATCGTAATCATGCACCCCGGACCTATCAACCGTGGCATAGAACTCAGTAGTGATGTAGCTGACTCTGAGCAAGCCATCATCCTTGACCAAGTAGAAAATGGGGTGGCTGTCAGAATGGCTGTGCTTTATCTATTGGCTGGGCAGGTAAACTGAGTTTAATAGAATTATCAATTTGTCAAATAATTAAAAATCAACAACTAAATGAAGATATTAATCATCACAGGTCCACCCTACTCTGGAAAAGGAACTCAATGCGAAATCCTACAAAAACAACTCGGTTTTGAGCATATTTCCACGGGGGATAGATGCAGACTTGAAAAAGAGAATAAAACCGAAATTGGAATAGTCATGTCTGAATATGAGGAAAAAGGCGATTTAGTACCTGATTCCATTATGAAAAATCTTTTTAGTGAAATCCTTGATGAGAATCAGTCTAAATCTGGAATTATACTGGATGGTTACCCAAGAACAACTGCTCAAGTAGATGATTTGATTGAGCTAGTAAATTCTAAAAAAATGCAAATAGGGAAAGTTCTCAATATTGATGTACCAAAAGAAGAACTTTTAATCAGGGCGAAAAAAAGAGCAGAAACATCTAATCGAGAAGATGATAAAGATTCTAAAATTCATCTTAAAAGAATCAATGTTTTTGAAAGCTCTACTAAGCCAGGCATTGAGTATATGAAAACTAAATTAAAAGTAGAGACATTTGATGGGCTTGGAAAGATTGAAGAAATCACTCAAAGAATAAAAAAAAGTATTGAAGGTTTCGCATAGTGCAAAACCTTCATTGTTTTCCTACTATTAAAAATTAGTCAAATTATCTAAACCTGTTGGTTTTCCTCCCGTGGATGTTTTACCTGAATTACCACTAATCACATACCCAAAGATTCCTCCACAAATACCTCCTATAATGTGTGCAAACTGTGAAATGTTATCCGCAGAACTTACTGCTTGATAGACTTCTTGTCCTAGATAAAGCAAAGCCACTAAAATAAAAGTAAGAGGAATTTTTCCCTTTTGAACATTGGCAAAAGACACGAGCAAAATCATCATAAATACAATTCCACTTGCCCCTAAAAGGGCATTGTTAAAGAAAACTGCATTGAGAATCCCTGTAACTAAAGCAGTAAAGAATATCAAAGAAAGTAACATTTTAGAGCCATATTTTTCTTCTAAGATAGGTCCAATCAATAAAATAAAGCTGAAATTACCTACCATGTGAGCCCAGCCCGAATGTCCTATTACGTGGGAGAACAACCTAAAATAGGTTAAAGGGTCATTCAAATTCATATATCCTGAGCCAAAAGGATAGACCGTAAATAAATAACGAGAAATATTGCCTACTTGGCTTTCTCCAGATAAATCCATAAAAATAGTCGTATCCAAACCCGTAATGATAGTACAAATAAGAGTATAAGTAAGGATGACGGGGGCATTATAGGTGATTCTCATAAATATTTTTAAAAAAATGGTTAATTAGTATGGTTCTTTTCTATCAAAAATGATGATAAGTGATTGATTATTAGTATTTTAAATATCATCAAAAATAATAAGCATCTTCAATTCTATAAAGATACAAAAACTTTTCAATTGCCTCAAAAAAAATCTTGTATTTCTATCCAAGTCATCCCTGAATGTATTTCAGGATGGTAGAGCTGTTTTATGAGCCAAATATCTAGCTCAGTGTAATGCTGGTTTTTTGTCCAACCTTGATAAAAAATACTTCCTTTAAATCGCCAAGAGTCATTTACAAAACCTAAGGATTGGGTAAATTCTTCTCTCAGCAAATGTTTTTGAAGATTTAATTGCAATACTTTATGAGTATCTACCCAAATACTTCCTTTGCAAATAGAAGCATCTTGACATACATCTACATAAAAAAGTCCTTTGTTTTTTTTGATAAAAGAGCTTGCACGAGGTTCTACTTTTTGGATATATTCGGAGGCTTTTCCTGCGAAAACAATCATATTGGCATTGTCAGCATTTTCTACAAGATACATTTCAAGTTTTGTCAATACCTTGAGTTCGCCGATGATTTGATGTAGTTCTTTCTCCAAATCACTCGGAAAATCACCTTGTAGATAAATATACAAAGGCTTCTCCCACTTACTGATTACAGCTCTGGGAGAAGCCCATTCATTGCCTAAGACAATTTCTTGAAAATAACTTTTTGCAGTTTCCTTGTCAAAAGAAGCTTTCTTCTGACAAGCCAAGACTGCTAATACTAAAACAAGTATCCACTTCTGAGACAATTTACTCTTCTAATTCGGTGATTAATTGCTGTATAATTTCTGCATTTACTTCTTCTAATTGAGCTACTGCAAGTGATTTTTTAGCCAATTCTAATGCTTCTTTCTTACGGTCTAGCTTCTTAAGCAAGGCTGCATTGAGGTATAAATTGGCATAGTTTTCTTCGCTCACTACAGATTCTTCTAGCCAAGTAAGCATTTTTGTTAGGTCTTCTGGCTTCTCTACAAAGTTATAAAAGTTAAAAGCAGCACGAAGAAATGACTCAAATTCATCTCTACCATATTTTTCAAAATACTGAACAGCATTGGGAGCATATTTATCCCATTCTTGAGTAGTTTCATAAAAACTCATATACGCCATGCTACTCATCTGAGAAGCTTTGTCATCTTCTATCACATTGGGCAGTTGAGTCAATAGCATGCTTAGTTCATTCATTTTCTCTTCCGACTGTGTCTCAATGGCTTCTTGATAGAGTAAATCAATGCTATTGAAAGCGATTAACTCTGCTTCATTGGGATATTGCTCCATAAATTTATCAATGTTCTTCACATAGTATTTAAACTCTCTAGAATCATATTTGCGAGGATAGATTACCATTAGCTCAAAATTTTGTGGCTCAAGGAGAGCTACTTCTTTTAAAGATTTAAAATAATCACCTGCAATGGTTTTTGTTTCCTTATCTGCATTTTCACCCATCGCAGTCAAATATTCTACAATAAATTCCTTGCTTCTTTCTCCTTTTTCATATTTAGCTCTTAGGCTAGGCATTTGCATCGCACTTTTGGCAAGTTTAAGAAATACATCGGCTTCCATTGCACTTGTTTTGCGATAAAAAACCTTACCCTCAGCATCTACAAAAAGATAGGTAGGCATCGCTTCTATTCCGAAGCCTTCTGAAATTTCTACTTCTTCATCTACATCTAGTTTATAGTTGATAAAAGTCTCATTAAAATAGGCGGCGACTTCTGAATCTGTAAAGATGTATTGATCCATATATTTGCAGGGACCACACCATACGGCATAGGCATCTACAAATATTGGTTTTTTCTTGTTTTTTGCTTCTTTGAGGGCTTCTTTCCAATTTCCTTTAAAAAACTGAATCCCCTCTTCTGCCTGTAACTGGTTCGTAAATCCTCCCAAGCAAAGGCTTAAAGAGAATAGTAAAATGATAATTTTGTTTGTAAACATATATTTAGATATAAAGCATTAGTAATACGGACTGTCAGTCTTAATAAGTATTTGATATTTATTAAAGCTAGAGATAAAACGCATAAAAAGTTGATTATCGTTCATAGACTTCAAAAAAACTCTTGTATATACCTTTATTTTTGTTTTGAATAAAGAGAAAAAAAATTAAAATATGAAGTGTTTTTATCGAGAAATAGTATATATTTCAAATAAATATAAAACTTGTTCCTACAAATATTTTAAAATCTCTAATTTTAATTATTATGATACAAAAATTTCCAAATTTCCAAATTTCTTAGGCTCTTACCTAGTATTGAACTAGTAAAAATATTTTTCAAACTCAACAAATTTTATTCTGAAAAAGTATTGTTTCTTTTGTAGTATGTAGTTTTAAAAGTTTATTCTGCGAAAAAGAAGAATATTATTTTTATCAAAAAATATTTAGTTAAAAGTTTTTTGCTATCAGTCCAAAATCCATTAAGAGCCTTCAAATTTAACCTACCACTTTATATGAAAGTTATTAGTATCATTTTCTTTTTCATATTGATTACTCCAAATCTATCTTCACAAACCAAAAAAGGAAACTGGGCAATAGAGGCAGGTTCTTTTTTTTCTAGTGCGAAAACCATAAAAGAAAAAGGAAATGGAATTCTTCCAAAAACGACAGCTATAGGTATAAAGTTTGGTGTTGGATATCACTTTAAAATCAATGAACAGATAGCTTTAGGATTAGGACTAAATACTTTGATATATCCTTTTGTATATGATTTAGAGTTGCTGACTTTGGATTATCCTTCTCTAAGATTCAATTATTATCACCGACTCTTGGAACATAATTTGGCTTATGAAATTCCCCTCACAATTCAATATAAACTAAGGATTAGTAATCGGCTAGATATTGTTCCAAATTTAGGTGTTGCTTTTCGTGGATTTATATTACCTACTTCTACATTTAGTGTTAAATCATCAAGTCAGAGTAATAACAATACTGATGCTAAACTTTTCTTTATCAAAAATGAATATAAAAGTGGTCTAAACACTGGATTATCTAGCAGCTTATCTTTGAATTATTCATTTTCTAATCTCAGTACATTGGGCTTTAAAATTGATTTTGGCTATTCTTTTACCGATTTAGCTATCGGTCAATATACTATTCTGGAAAGTGAAGAAGACGAAAGTTCAGGAAAACAAATCACGAGTGGAAGCTATTTAGGAAGCACTCTAATCTATAATTTTTCAACATTCAAAAGAAAAAAATGAGCAAATACAATCTTATCATTCTATACGGTAGTTTTCTACTGATTATTGGGAGTTTCTCTTCACTTTTGGCACAAACAAAGGAAAAAGACGATACTCTTCTACCCAAACATTTTATCCAGCTAAGGGCTGCTGTAGCTACTGCCTCTAATACAGTTGCATCTCAAGATAGACCTTTTCTCGGCTTTGGAAATGATATGTTTATTGCAGGAGGCTCTGATACTTATCCTCAGTTTGGGATAGAATATGCTTATCGGCTAAGACCTAACCTATACATAGGCACAGGTTTAAATTTTTTAGCTTACAAGCCTGATTTTTCTACTTGGATAGCTCGTAGCTTTTTTGAAGAAATTGAGTTTAATGCACAGGTTCCAGCAGAGTACCAAGATATTTTTGATGGGGATGGTTATTTTAAATACCACGATGAAAATGACTTAGTAAAAAGGAAAAAATAAACTGCTCAGCAAATGACTTTTGTACTTCATATACGCAGGATATAGACCTTTTTGGATTATTTTATTTTTGTAACTTTACTTAGGCTTTGAAGTTCCTATTTTTTTGAGTTATTACCCTAAAATCTGGTCGGGATTACATTGGCAGTTTACAGGAGCCTTTACCCTGAGAGGGCTTTGGAAGAAGCCAGGGCGTGTGGAAGATTTTTTATCTGATGAAAGCGGTACTCTCTTAAAGATACTAGAAATAAACTATACTACCCAAGTGAGGGCAGGATGGAGATTTGAGTTGGGTCCTGGCTGGCAGTTTAAGAATGGACATATCATTGGTATCAATGCCGTTTGGGGGAATAATTCTGATAATCTTATGCTAGGAAATCACAGGTTATTGCCCAACCAAAGCAATGAAAAAAATGGAGTTTATGAGTTTAAAGGAAGTTATATAGGGTTGGAACTCAAATGTGCTTTGGCTTTACCTTATAAGTAAATTGGTTAGCCCTATCAGATTGAAAATCTTATTCTCTTCAGACGGGATTGCAAATCCCGACTAGCAAATTAGTCAGACGGGATTACAAATCCCGACTAGCAAAAGTTCAGACGGGATTACAAATCC
>JBBRUH010000188.1:0-10099 GCA_038248005.1 Cytophagales bacterium
ATTTTCCAGCCTTCGGCTTCTTGTACTTCACTTTCCTTTCGGCTATCTGTTGGGTTATAATTTTTTACAATTAATTCTTGCCATTCGCTTTCAAAATCAGCTTCAATGGTTTCTTTACTTACCGTACTTTTTATAACCATTATCCGACACCAAGTATTCGTTTTGCTATCAGTAATTGTATAGCTTAGTAAAGTTTCTTCCACATTTTTTGTCCATCCTTGTGGAGGAGTGAAAGTAATAAGGTCAAAGGTTTGCTTTTGGGCAAAGGTGTTTACTGCAAACGCAATTAGTAGAGAAAGTAATAATAATTTTTTCATGGATTCATCTTTTAGAGTTAATGTATTCTTGTTTACAACTGCTTGCACCTTTATTCCTGTTGGTCGGGATTTCCAAATCCAGACCCATAGTGGAGAGGGTTTTTAACCCAAAATAAGTTGAAGTCCCTTTTACACAAACTAATCTTTCGCATTAATTTTAGTTTAAATTTGAACTTCGAATTATAATTAGAAATCAAAATGCACTTATTTTAATTCCTTTTTTTGTTTTGCTATCTCATTTTATTGGGTACTTGTACCAAGCCACCTCCCATCTCCCCCAAAACTTTGAGGCTTTTAATGCTCGTGGCATTGCTTATTTCAATTTGAAAGACTACCAAAATGCCATTTTGGATTATGACAAAGCAACTGAACTAAACGCCAAATTTTAAAAATTCTTCAACAATAGAGCCATTATCAGAATAACACTCAACCAACTAGTCAGGATTTGTAATTCAGACTCATTTAGTTTAATTAAAGTGTTGATTATCAGATTATTAAAAATTTATAACGTATCACTTATAATTCACCTATTACTTAGAAGCCTATTCAGATTCAAAGAAATCAAGCATGTTTTCTACCTCCGAATCCCAGTAAGCATAGTCATGACCAGCATTTGTGAGGTGTAATTTGACTTTTAATTCAGGTTTAGCTTTACGCAAGGCATCATAAAAAATCTGTGTTTGTGCTACTGGCACTACTTTATCTTGCTTGCCATGCCCTAGATAAAGAGGTGTCTCGAAATACTTCACCTGTTTAGCAGGATTATCTTCCCCTTCCCATCTTTCTTTAAACTGAGCATAACTACCATAGAAACCAATCATCAGATTATCTTGTGGCATCTGTGTTTGTTCATAATCACCAGAAAGAGCTGCCCCAGCCCTAAACAATGTAGGTTTTGCCAAAGCAACCAAGGCAACGCCTCTCGCCCCTGTAGAAAGCCCAAGCACGTAATTAGCCTGTTTTCCAGTCATTACTTGAAGAGAATCTTGGAGATAAGGAATCATCTTTTCTACAAGCCAAGTTTTGGTAGGGAAAGACCGCCAATCAGAGCGTGTTTCTGGATAAAGCTTGGTAGAATAGACACTTTTGCTCATCTCAGGCATCACCAAGCGATATCCACGGCTGAGTGCTTTTTGGCAAAGGCTTGACTTTTCGCACCAGTCTTTTCTAGGAAAATTCCAGCCTGGTAATACCAAAATATTCCCTTTGATTTCTTTAGTCTGAGGAGATAAAATCATTACCCAATGCCCTTCTATTTTAATATCTAAGACACTGTCCAGAGTAGGAGGGGGAGCTTCAGGAAGTGATTGATTGCCTGTGGCAAGCATTTGTGTAGTATTTGAGGGTTTTTTAAGTTCTTTTTTAGAAGATGTTTGACAAGAACTCATGAGCATAATAGGAAAGTAAATAATTAAAAATAACTTTGTCATAGTTTTATGATTAATGAAAAGTAAAGGATTTTAAGTGATGAGTTATAAATAATGAGCTATGAGTTATCATAAAGTAATTATTTAGTTTGAGTAAAATTTTCGCTATCAGACTCTTACAGTCTAATAACCAATAACTAATCTCTTACTTAGGTAAATTACTCATTATGAGTTTTTTATAATTTTATCATTCACCAAGTTAATAATTTAAGATATACAATAGTCTTCAGCGAAAATAAACTATTTTTGAAAGAATAACTTGATATAAAAAGTCTTAATGCCGTGCTTTTGATAAAATACTGAATCGTTAAGCAATCAATGAATTAAAAATACCAATAAATCTACTAAAAGAAAAGGAGGAATAAATGTCTTTTGAAATTACCCAAGAATTTTATGAAGAAATAGTGGAAGCTATAGAGCGAGAAGATCGTGTGTATATTCAAGAAAGTCTCCGAAATCTTCGTCCTGCTGATATTTCCTCTATGATGGATGAGATGGATACTGAGCAATGTATTTTTGTGATTCACCTTTTAGAGAATGAAGTCAGTGCAGAGATTTTAAGTAATTTAGATGAAGATACTCGCATAGAATTTTTACGAAACTTCCAACCCTCCGAGATAGCACAATGGATTAATTATACTGATTCTGATGATGCGGCTGACTTACTCAATGAAATGCCACTCAAACTCAGAGAAGAAATCTTAGCCTATGTAGAGTTTGAAAAAGCGGGAAATATTACTGATTTATTGCATTACGAAGAAGACAGTGCAGGCGGACTAATGGCAAAAGAGTTGATTAGAGCCAATTTAAACTGGACAGTGGTACAAGCAATAGATGAAATCCGAAGACAAGCTGAAAAAGTAGAAAAAATTTACTCTCTTTATGTAGTAGATGATCGCAACGTACTTTTGGGCCGTGTATCTCTCAAAAAAATTATTTTGGCAAGTGACGGTGTTAAGATTAAAGATATTTATGAAGAAGACGTAATCTCAGTTAAAACTTACGAAGATGAAGATGATATAGCAGATCTCATGCGGAAGTATGACTTAGAAGCTGTTCCTGTCGTCAATGCTCGCCGAGAACTCATGGGCAGAATTACAATTGATGATATCGTGGATGTGATTACCGAAAAAGCAGAACTAGACAGACAACTCATGGCAGGTATCTCAGAAGATATAGAAGAAGATGACAGCGTCTGGACGCTTACTCGTGCCCGCTTGCCTTGGCTGATAGTGGGGATGGCTGGGGGCTTGCTAGGAGCGAGGTTCATTGGGTTTTTTGAAGCTGATCTGGCAATGCTTCCTGCAATGGCTTTCTTCATACCATTGATTACGGCTACGGGGGGAAATGTAGGGATTCAATCTTCCTCCATTATTTTACAAAGCCTTGCGACTAAATCTTCTTTTGTGAGAGATAATTATCTGTCAAGATTAATGAAAGTGCTGTTGGTGGCGATTATCAACGGGCTTGTGATTGGGTTAATCGTATTTGCCTTTACCTTTGTGCTAGACATCAGTATTAAATTAGCTTTTACGGTTTCGGCTGCACTTTTCTTTGTAGTCTTATTGGCTTCGGTGATGGGTACGATTACACCTCTTATTTTAGATAAAATGAATATCAATCCTGCTGTAGCTTCTGGACCTTTTATCACTACTGCCAATGACTTGCTAGGCTTGGCTGTCTATTTTACGATTGCACACTTTTTATTTGGATTTTGAGGGATTTGGATGTTTGGTGATACCTTCATAAATTTGGTTATAAACTGTTGAAAAGGCTAGATTCAACTGGTAAAATATACTTCAAATAAAGCGAATATAAACAAAAAATTTAGTGATTAAATGCTATGTGTTTATACTGATGTTATGTGTAATGCAGAGTAAGCGTAAACTGACAAAAAAATGTAACTTTACAGCAAAATTTAATTGACTAATACTTTGAAGGATAAATTTACATTTATAGACTTATTTGCAGGAATTGGAGGTTTTCATTTAGCTATGCATAGACTTGGTGGCGAATGTGTATTTGCTTCTGAAATAGATGATTTTGCAAGACAAACTTATGAAACTAATTATAAAAAAATAAGTCCTAAACTATTTGAAAATCACCTTTTCAACAAGGATATTAGGACTATTACACCTAAAAATTTACCTGACTTCGATATTCTTTGTGCAGGTTTTCCTTGTCAACCTTTTAGCCAAGCAGGACAAAAACGAGGTTTTGAAGACAATCATAATTCCGAAAGAGGAAATCTCTTTTTTAATATAGCAGAAATTTTAGAGGCAAAGCAACCAAAGGCATTTTTTCTTGAAAATGTACGTGGTCTTGTTACTCACGATGAAGGTAAAACTTTCAAAATAATTAGAAATATCCTAGAAGATGAATTAGGCTATTCATTTTACTTTAAAATTATTCATGCTTCTGATTATGGTCTGCCACAATTAAGACCTAGAGCATTTATGGTTGGTTTTAGAGATGAGGGCTTTATGAAAAGTTTTAGTTTTCCAACACCTATACCTTTAAAATTCAATATGAGTGATGTTTGGGGCGGTAAATGCACACGAGAAATTGGCTTTACAATTAGAATTGGCGGACGTGGTTCAGTAATTACAGACCGAAGAAATTGGGATAGTTACTCTGTTGATGGCGAATTAAAACGATTATCTTATATTGAAGCAAGAAAAATGCAAGGCTTTCCTGACGATTTTCAGTTTCCTGTTAGTCCAGCACAAGCCATAAAGCAGTTGGGAAATAGCGTTGCAGTTGATGCAGTGGAAACTGTTGCCAAGAATATTTTAGAACACTTAAAAAATTTAACTCCTAAAAAAACTAATTTGAAAACAACAAAAAATAAAGGAGAATGGACTGAATTACTAGTTTTTATTAAACTATTATTAGACAAAAAATTGTCGTTGTCAGATGAAAAATTGAATAAAAATTCTAATTTTTTGAAAATAAATAAAGTAACTACTCATAATTTGGATATTGAATTTTTACTTTCAAATCTTTCTACAATAACAATTAAAAATAAAATAGACAAAAGTGAAAAAATTATAAATATTTCTGAAATCATAAATTCTGAAATTATAAATCTTTTAATTTCTAAAATCAAAGACAGTTCACAAACTTTTGAAATTCCAGATTTTAATATTATACAAGATACTCTAGGCTTCAATGTTATTAAGGGCGGAAATAGTAATCAAAAAGCTGACATTTTGTTAGATATTGAAAACGCACATATTCAAAAAGAGAATGAAGGTTTTGGAATAAAATCCTATTTAGGGAGTAAACCTACCTTACTAAACGCTTCGGGAAACACGAATTTTATATTTAAAATAAAGGGTTTAAATAAAACCTATATTGATGAAATTAATGCAATTGACACAGCAACAAAACTAAAAGACAGGTTAAATAAAATCGAAAAATTAGGAGGTCATTTTGAATATGTTGGAGCAGAAAGAGATACAATGGATTTCAACTTAAAAATGGTTGATAGCGAAATGCCTAAACTTATAGGACAAATTTTACTTTGCTTTTACAAAGAACGAACTTCTTCATTAGTGGATATTTGCAATAAAATATTAGGCGACACAAAAGACGAAGACGCTAAAACATTATTAATAACAAAAGTTAAGAAATTATTAGTTGACATTCTTTTAGGCTTCTTTTCGGGTACAAAATGGAATGGCTCCTATGAAGCTAATGGTACAATTGTAATGAAAAAAAATGGAGATTGTGTTGGTTTTCACATTGTAGAACTTGATAATTTAAAAAACTATCTTTTTGAAAACATAAAATTAGATACCCCTTCCACGACAAGACACCGCTTTGGTAAATTATATTTGGAAAAAGATGGAGAACTTTATTTTAAACTAAACTTACAATTAAGATTTTAAACAGGAATAGAAAGGCACATACGCATACCAATATTAGCAGAAATATCTAATCAGAACTCAAAAATACTTAAATGAATTGTATCTCTTGTAACTACGAACATAATGAAAAATTTTGCCCAAATTGTGGAGAGAAGAATGGAGTAAAAAAAATAACTATTACTTCAATAGCAGAAAATCTATTCTCCTCTATTACTAATATGGACAAGGGCTTTTTGTTTAATATTAAAGCATTAATTATAAACCCACAGAAGATTACAACTGACTATATTCTAGGGAAAAGAAAAGGAATTCTAAATCCTATTTCTTTTTTAATTCTTTCAATTACGATTTATTTAATTGTACTGGCTGTATTTAGAGTCCCAAAAGAATTAAATGAAATTAATGCTGTTCCAAAAACCTCATCATATAAAGTGGGGGTAGAATTAGGTCTATTCATGAGAACAAACATAAAATATTTTTGGATATTATCAATTATTCCATTGGGATTATCACTAAAATTAATTTATAAAAAATATAATTATTTTGAGCATTTAGCTGTAAGTTCATTTGTAATTGGACAGGCGACACTGGGGGGAATTATAAGTTATGTTGTCTTTAAATTCCCTTTATTTTTTGATCCATTTGTGTATTCCACTATATTATGGTTGATTTATAAAATTTTTAAAACTAATGCCAACAAAATTGAATCAGTATTGTTATCATTTGCTATATTGACTTTATTTATTATTCAACTAATTTTAATTGTTGGAATCATTGTAACTGTAAAATATTTTTACTTACAGAGTATATAATTAATTACCTTACCACAATAAAAATCTTCACCCAAAACAGCAAACTACTCCTAGCTCAGCCTAAAAATAGCAAGTATTTTGGTAGATTACACTGCTCATAGCGTTTTAGATAAAATAGAGATTCTATCTGGAATGTAAACCCTGTAAAAAAAAGTAAGGCTATAAAAGACGACTTCTCTCTTTTAAGGAAGGAGAGAAGTCGTCTTTTATCAAGTGAATAAGGTTTATTTTTTGAAACCCAGTTTTTTTTCTATTTTTTCTTTCGCAAAAGAAACTATAGGAGGCAGAGATATAAAGTATCTCTTAGCAGTAGGAGGGGTATCAGCCCACAAGCAACCCAAATCTTTAAGCCAAGTCTCCCAGAGCATTCTGTTTTTAAAATAACCATTCGGTAAGAGTGTTACTTTTCTCCCTACTATCAAACTACTTACCGCAAAATGAAGACGATCTGTATAGATATGCTCATGTTGCATTGCCAAATTAAAATAATTTTGTACGCTTCGATTAGGCAAAATAGTGGCAGGGTCTCCCTTACTAATATAATTCTTTCCAAAACGTGCTTCAATATCTTCTCTCAAAAATACGCCTACTTTTTCCGTGGGCTCTAGCATCTCACCCTTGTAATTATAACCCAATACCATATCTGGAGCAAGCACAGAGTTAGGCATCAACTCTAGACTTTTTTTATCTCTCACATAGAGTATAGAAAGAAACTCAGGAAGTTCTTCCGTAGTCTTATTATAGGTAGAGTAAATAGATTGTGGAAAAATAATTAACTTTTTTGGTAAAGCAGATTGTCGCACTTTTTCATAAAAAGAATATCTTTGGTCTCTTGATATCTTTACGCCAAAATTACCACCACCTCCGAAAATGACTGTATCTGAACTATCAAAGTCTATAAGATTAATGTCGTAATGTTCAAATAACTGATGAGTGGCATCATTAATCAGGTCATCACCTACATTTCCAAGTCCATCCACAAAATAGACTTTTTTGCTTTGTAGAGGGATAAACATAGAATCAAAATAAGAATAAGGAAGTAACATAGTAATAATTTTATTGAGTGTTATGCAAAGAAATGAATTTCCTTGACGTTTATCAAATTTTATTTGTTTAATAAATTATCAGAGAAGATTATTCTTAAAATAATACTAAAATAGAAGAGGTATTTTACAAAAAATAATAAAAATCTAATTCTATATTTATTCCAAACAACGCACTTAAAATAAAGTACTTATTTGGTTTGAGTAAAATTCTCACCATCAGATTCTTACAGCCTGATAACCAATAACTAATCTCTTACTAAGCCTTCTGTAAGCAATCTCTATTAACCTCACTCCAGCGATTACAGCCCGTCAAGCCAAGCGTCAAATCAGCATCAGCCATAAGATTAGCAAGCGTATGTTTTACACCTTCTTCTCCTGCAAGAGCCAGCCCATAAGGGTAAGGTCTTCCAAAAAGTACTGCTTTTGCACCTAGGGCAATGGCTTTAAAAACATCTCCTCCTTTTCGGATACCGCTATCAAAAAGCACTGTACCTTTATCACCTACTACTTCAGCGATGCGAGGAAGCATTTCTAAGGCACTTACAGAACCTTCCACTTGTCGCCCACCGTGGTTAGAAACTACCACACCATCCGCACCATATTGCAAGGCAAGTTTAGCATCATTAGGGTGTAAAATTCCTTTAAGCAAGATAGGCATATCCGTATGTGCACGCAGTATCTTGAAATCTTCCCAAGTCAAAGAGGGATTGGTGAAGACCTGTCCAAAAAGCATGATTGCCTCCATCGGGTTTTTTTCAGGCGTTTCTTTGAGCATAGAGCGAAAGACAGGGTCACTGAAGTAATTTGCCAAGCCTTCTCCATACAAAAAGGGTAAGTAAGCCTGCTCAATATCCAAATCACGCCAAGCCAAAGTGCGAGTATCTACCGTAACAATAAGGGCAGAATAGCCAGACTTCTCAGCACGAGTGATAAGGCTTTTCATAAATTCTGGATTTCTGCCCCAGTATAGCTGAAAAAAACGAGTTGCATTGCCCATAGCTTCGGCTACCTCTTCCATAGATTTGGAAGAAACGGTGCTAAGTATCATAGGAATATTAAGCGAAGCGGCTGCTTTGCCTACTGCTATTTCAGCATCAGGGTGTGCAATAGAGAGTACACCCACAGGAGCTAATGCAATAGGAGAGGCGATTTTGTGTCCAAAAAGCTCTATTTCGGAGGTAGCTTGAGAGACATCACGCAGCATTCTTGGTACAATATTCCATTTATGAAAAGCCTGTGCATTGGTCTGCATAGTAGAACCCGAACCTGCACCACCAGAGATATATGCAAAAGCTTCTGGTTTCATTACTTCCTTTGCTTTTTGTTCGAGAGCTTCGGCAGTGATAGGCAAAGCTGGTTTTTTTTGCTGCATACGTCCCTCTATGTAGATTTGCATTTGCCGCTTCATGCCCATAGATTGTGTCTGGATTCCTAGAGTTTCTTCCATATTATTGTTTAATTTATATTCCAAATAATTTTTATGCAAATTAACCAAAACTAAGGAGCTTACAAAATCAATCGAGTACATAAAAAAAGACCAAGATTTCTTGGTCTTTTTAAAGAAAAATGTATTTAACTTTTGGCTTATACAAGCACAGAGATTTCTTGTTCTTCTGTTAGGAGTTTTACTAAATCAGGAGTCAAATCTTCACACATTATATCAATTACTTCATCAAAGTAAATCTGCTTTACTTCTAAGCGAGCAATGAGTGTGTCATCTTTGCGAATTTTTTCTGCTTTATCATCAATTACAGACCCTAAGGCATAATAAAAATCTTCCCAAGCAGTCATGCGACTTTTATAAAAATCAGCTCGCTCATCATCCTGAAAACGAATGAATTTGGTTTTGTCTTTTGCAAATATTTGGACTTCGTAATTCATGCTTTTAAATTTAGGTATAAATATTACCAATAGAACGAGCAATAGGTCTTCAAAGTTGCATAATTTCAATAAATAATTTAACTATTTTGAGTTGTGCAATAAACACAGAATTAAATTTGCCTCTATGAGAAATGAGATATTTATTAAGATAGTTTAGTCCTATTTTTAAGAATTAAGAATGAGTATGATGTGTTCTATTTCGGTTATTTTATTACTTTTTTTTAATTTTTATTGTTTCTTTATAGAAGTGCGACCAATGATAAAAACTAATTTTCAAAACAATCTGTGCCTCTTAGTGTTGCTAAAATATACAACAATTATTTATTTTTAATTAAATAAAACACACACAAATGAAGAATGAAGATTTAAAAGGACATCTAGAAAATATCGCAAAATTATTTTTTGACGGTGTTGAAGGATATGAAGGTGCAGCAAAAAAAGTAGAGGGTGTAGAGTTTAAAAACCTTTTCGAAAAATTATCTGCCGAACGCAAGAGAATGCTATCTGAAGTTAACACCGAAATTGTCAGCTTAGGTGGCACAGCCATCAATGTTGGTGATACAAATGGTACATTGTTTGGTCAAATGCATTTATTTTGGCTGAACTTAAAATCAAATCTGTCTTTTGACAAAAACGAAGCTTTATTGGGTGAAATAGAGACTGGCGAGAAGTATGTACTAGATAAATTAGAAGATTTATTAGAAAATAAAGCAGAAATGGCACCCACAACCGTAAAGGTGTTAG
>JBBRUH010000189.1:0-10089 GCA_038248005.1 Cytophagales bacterium
AGGAGGTGCTGCACCTTGTATGAGTTGGGCAGTAGGGGAAAGACCCATAGCACGGAGGTTATTTTCATTGATACGATAGACATATTGTCCATTTTCATAAGATAGATTAATGTGGCTTCCTTCATCTAGTAGCCCGTCTGACTCAGTGATGATGAGCGTTTTAGTTCCTTTAGTTTTCTTGAGGATGACATCAAAGAAAGTGTTGGCAGAGCTTTCGTAGCTGACATAAAGTATATCTACGGGCTGTACTTGATAATTAAATTTAAAAAATATAGGTTTGATGGAGCGTCCGTTAATCTTATAACTAGTACTCCGCTGATTAATAATACTATAGATTAGTTTACGCTCCAAGATACCTATTGTAATAGACTCTTTTGAGTTATCCAAGTTCATTTGATTTGCTAATTGATAAATCATTTGAGCTCTTGCCTCATCTGATTGGGCTTGGAGTCTTTGGGGAGACAATAAAAAACAGAAAATAGTAAGAAACAAAAGAATAATGTTTTTCATAAAATTTATACTATTAAACTAATTTTCTTTAAAATTAGAAAAAAAAGCCTTAAAAAAAGGTATAGAAACAGAAAATCTTTATGCTCTTGGAACATAAAGATTTTTGATAGAATAATATTTAAAACAAGAATTGATATTAGTCGTGGCGAATATCAATTTTTTTTGTTGAGTTATTAAATCCTGATTTAAAGGGTGCTATGATTTTTAAATTTCTATCTTCAAATATAGCTTCTATTTTGCTTACATCTACATTGGCAGGGATAGGCAAATGACGAATAAAAGTTGGGATGATGGCTTGTGATTCTTCTTCTCCTAATTGAGAATCAAGAATGGTATAAACCGTAAGGTGGTCGGGTTTGAGTTCTATCTGATAATTCTCTTGATTAAAAACTGGATTTTGAAGCGTTACAATATATCCTTTTTCATTTTGACTTATATCCAATGAAGTAAGAGTTACACCTCCATTAATTGTATTGGAGAGGTCTATCTGTTTGCCAAAACCTGCGAGTGAATTTTTATCTAGTTTCATGGTTATCTCCTTTTTAGTTTTTGTAACTAACTATAACCAATAGCTATACCAAAGTAAGAAACCAGTAAAAGCAGGTCAAAATGTCAGTTTTATGGACAGACTTAATTATCTGAGCGACATTATGGCAGTATTAAGTCTTTTAACTACAAGTAAAAGAAATAGGAGGTGAATATTCCTAAAACAGACAAAGGCAATAACGCAAGCAAAGAACCATACAAATAAGGTGAAATAGGCATTTCGGCAGAGAGTAAAAAGTTATTAAGCAAAATACGTTCTTCTAGCGAAATCTCTTCCAAATACTCTTGTTCTGCATTCCACTCTACTTCGTGATATAACTCTTGGTACAGAACCATTCCTTTTTTCTTTAAATCCATAAATTCAAAGAAACTCATTAACTGAATGGCAGCCAATGAAAAAGCTCCTAGACTTATCAGAGCAAGTAAAATGAGTGAAATTTGAAAAACTGGTTCTATCCAAAAAACCACAATCACAAATAGAAAAGTGCCTACAAAACTATTGATTAGCTTTTTTTGCATGAGTTTAGATAAGCCATCCAATCTGTGTGTGATTTCTTGCAGGCGATCCCAGTAGCTATCTAATTTACTAATGACACCGTCTTTTGTAAGTACATAATTTCCACTATTTACACTTAACATACAAGGATAATGATAAAAAGTTTATATATACAAAGATACTTATTTTTTATACGAAGTAGAGTGAAAAAAGTAAACTCTTTCTTTTATTTATTCTTACAAAACAGCCAATGAATAATTTTAGTTTTATTTTTTTGTTAAGAAATATTGCCTCTTATAAAAAGTTATAAGAATATAAGTGCCTGATTAAAAAGAACTTATGCTTTCAATAACTTTCCTTTTCCAAGATTTTCTTCACTTATTTTTTATCAAAGTGATAAATCTGCGTAAAGACAAGATGCTCTAGGTATTCCACTAATTTATCATAATCAGCTTCACTTTTGACTTTAATATCAGTAAGCGAGGGGAGGTGTTGTGAGAAAAAAACCTGCTGATGTGCTGACTCAATCAATGTGCTAGCTAAAGCATGACTATAAGGATAATCAGAGTTGATACCTGCCATAAACTCTGAAATTTTGCTACAGAGTGATTTATAACTTCTAAAAAAGCCATGTGTATTTTCTAAATCTACATTTTTAGTATAGTATGACTTAGAAGATTCACAGATGACGATACGGTACAAAATACTCTCGTCTATATGGGCATAGTTTTGGTCTATCTTATCAATCTGTGCTATCAATCGGATAGTAATTTTTGTTTTTTTCTCAAAATCATCTATATTTTTGGTTTCATAGTCTATCTGATATTCTAACCAGCTCCAGTACCAAGATACTAGGTACACCAATAGATTATGTTTGCTTTCAAAATACCTATACACAGATGCTTCTGTGGAGTCTATATGAGTTGCTAATTTTTTAAAAGTAAAGGCTTCAAAGCCAAGTTCATCGATCAAGGTGATACTTGCTTCTATGATTTTACGTCCAAGTTTGGTTTGCTCAGGGTCTCTTTTAAAAATATTACTGGGAACATTAATTTTGATGGTTGCGATTCCTGCCATTATTTTATATATTAGTGAATTTAAATATATTAGTAGAATGCAAAATAAAGGTAAAAATTTTAATGTACGAGCATTATTCAAGGCAACTTCAAAACAAAATGTCTAGTTTAGTCTTATAAAACTTGTAAATCATAGTGTAAGATAATTTTTTTTACATCTGTATTGATTTGTTGAATCCAAGCCTTTTAATAGAGTGCTAAAATCAAGTTGCTCATTTAATATAAGTAAGTCATTAATTATCAATGTTTTATAAACTTATAATTTATAATCAATGACTAACAACTATCTTATTTGTACCTTTTGTTGCTTATTTTTGTTATATAATAAAAAATATGGAAACTGTCGAAAATTTTCTAAAAAAAATAAACCTTCGTGTTACAGAAAGTAGAGTTCAGATTTTGAGTTTTTTTCAAGATCAAGAGTTTGCCCTATCTCATGCAGATATAGAATCGGCTCTTTCAGGGAAATTTGACCGAGTTACAATCTATCGTACCTTGAAAAGTTTTTTGGAAAAAGGCTTAATTCATAAAGTATTGGATGACTCAGGCAATTTAAAATACGCCATCTGCACTCACAGTTGTAGTCCCGAAGTAGCAAAACATCAACATCAGCATGCACATTTTAAATGTGCTGAATGTGGACTTACTACTTGCCTAGATGAAGTACAGATACCAACCGTTAATCTTCCTAAAGGCTTTGCCTTGCACGAGTCTAATCTCTTGGTACAGGGGATTTGTGCTGATTGTGGTAAAGTGCTATCTGCCTAAAATAAAATCTGTAATTTGAGCTAATATTTTTAAGTTTTCATAACTTTTTTGATACTTTACAAAACTTTTAGGATTGCTTTAAGTATTGAACATAAACGAATTATACCAAAATAACACCAAATAATAATAATATGGAAAGTATTTATGCTGACCGTACACAATCCGTATTGGGTTTGTTAGATGAAGATTCAGAAATCTTTATTGTACAACTCGTCGGACAGGTCAAACGCCTTCAATATCGCAAAGTCTTTGAGCAAATTTTAGCCAAATCCAAAAAATATCCTTTTCAAAAAATCTTACTTAATTATCATGATTTAGAGAATAATCCCGACTTTGGTCGCCGCTGGTTCACTACCTATTTTATGAGAAGATTTTACAAAATCACGCAAGGTCTTCAGCTCGCCGTAGTTAGTCCCAAAAACCCATTAGAACGTACAAGCATTGCCTTGTTTTATTCACTCATCAAAACATTAGGAATCCAAGTAAAAGTTCGGTTTTTTGAGAACATCGCACAAGCCCGTCAATGGCTGGAAGATACCAAAATAGATGGTAGAGGTGAAGATGATTTTGATTCGGAAGGGGGTGAAAGAGTAAGAGAAGTAACCTTAGATAAGCAAAAAAGATTAAAATTAAGAGTTCGATTTGACCCCAAAGGGAAGCTAGAAAAGGAAGAAAGCTCTATGAGTCTCCCAAGCTTTCCTTCACTAAAAACAGCAAGAGATTTTTTTAAATTTAAAAAGTAATGTAAATTTAGGATTAGTTTTCAATGAAGTTTTTGCTTTGACAATAATCTGTTTTAGAAGGAAACAAGACCTTTGACAATGGTGAAAAGTATAAGTATTTTTGATGATTTATCATATTAATATACATTTCGCCGTAGCCCAGAGATTGTAGTGCAAACGATTAAAGTTTAATGATATACAACCTCTAAATATTTTAGGCTTTCCAAGTCTGACAGACTTGGAAAGTCTAGTATTGTTTAAACTCCTTGAAAAGTGTCTGACCTTCTAAATTTTTGTACTTTAATCTTATTATAAAAAACTGATTATCAGATTCTTACCCACTCATCATTTATAACTCATCACTTATTGCGTATCATACGTGTGTATCTACCCAAGATTTCCCCCATTTATTTTTCTCTTCATCTGACCAAAGTAAAGGGTAGAAAATAGTTCTTTGAAAGCGAGGAGGGAGGTATTTTTGCCAATTAGTGCCACCTGTCGCCTCCAAATCACCTTGATTGCTTTTGAGGTAACGCACTGCTGAGCGATAGTGTGATAACCGCCAATCTACATTGATGAGTTGGTCAAAGTTACGAAGTTCTTGACGGATTTTATCTGTATTTTTATCAGAAGGTAAATCTAGGTAAGCACGCCAGATATTGATGTCCTTGTATTTTTTTGCTAATTCTATAAAATCTTCCTTGTATTTTTCTTGAAAATGCTGCGAAGTAATGGTTTCTTGTCCTGTTTTTTCATCATTTGCACCACGCATCCAGTAGGAGTAAGCAAAGGTTTCTTCGATATCTGCTTTGGCTGTGAGGTTATTTTGAAAAGATTTTTCCAAAAGATTATAAAAATCAGTGGCACAAATCTCAATCATCCTAAACTGTGCTGACTGAAACCCACTTGCAGGCAGTAACGCCATTCTGAATTGGCGAAACTGCTCTACCTCCATACCATCTACCATGACATCAAAAGAGTTTACTAAGTGCAACATATATCGGTTGATACGCTGCATTCTCTCCAAAAAGAATTTACTTTCAGATGGTTTTTGATGTGTAATTTGCTCTATTTCCCAAAGAATAAGCCTAAAATAAAGCTCCGTAATCTGGTGATAGACTATGAAAATACGCTCGTCTGGAAAATCAGTACGAGGATTTTGCAAGCTCAATAAAGTATCTAAATGAATATAATCCCAGTATTTAAGATAGTTAGCCTGTTTAAGTCCTTCTAGGCTAGAGAGTAAATCTTGCCCTGTGAGTGCATATTTTTCTTCTAATTCACGTAGTTTGGCGATAATAGAAGAATCTTGAGGAGAGTTTTCCATAATTTTGATGTAATAAGAAAATAATATTTTTTCAAAAAATAATAAAAAAAATGCTTTTTAGTTTTTTTTCTTCAAATTTAAGGTTCAAATTTATAAGTACATCAGAATCTAGTAAAATTAAATAAATTATTGAGACTTTATTTTGATCATAAAAAAACAAATTAACTACTACCCAAAACTCAATAGAAGTATATGAACATCGCTTATCTCATCATTTTTTTAGGATTTTATGCCATAGTATTTATTATTCTAATTGTAGTAAGCTTACCTATTAGGCGATTAAGAATCCCTAAACGCTCTAAAAACATCGTATTGGTGATGGTAAGCCTTTTAGTGTTTTTGGTCTGTAATTATTTGAGAGAGCCGTGGTATGACTCCTTTAAAGAGGGGGGATTCATTATGGAAGTCCTTACTGATGAGGGTACTATAGCTTCGGCACATTATAAGTTTAGCCTTGTCATCAAAGGAGACACTATCAAAATACCCGCTGGTAAAATACTGACCACACAAGAATACGAAGAAGTAACCAGAGAAGAAAAACTAGCAGACCTAAAAAAACAATTTCAGGGTAAAAATCCAATATTGGAAATAGCAGTAAGAGATCAACTCGATAGAAGCTATGCAGTACTACCTATATTGATTTTGGCGTATTTTATTAATTCATTGCTGAGTTATTTCTTATGGTATGGGGCACTGGTGGATGATGAAAATGAACCCGTAGTGCCACAGATTCTAAGGCAAGTTTTATCAGTTTTACTATACCTCGTTGCGATAGCGATTATTATACAAATTATCGCTCCTGACTCACTCAATACCTTCTTAGCTACCGTCGGTACATCAGGAGCTGTAGCCGCTTTCTTGGCACAAGAACCTATCAAACAAGCATTTACAGCACTTTCCCTCAACATCACTAAGCGAATAAGAAAGGGAGATTTTATAGAGATAAACGGGCATAGAGGAAGGGTAGAAGAGATTGGCTGGAAATCTATCCGACTGACTACCTTTGATGAAAGCCAGCTTACGATTCCCAATAATATTTTGGTTAATAATATTCACTATAATCACTCTCGCCCGAATGTAGATCAGTTTTTTACGGTAGAAATATCAGTCATAGAGGATGTGTCTCCTGATAAAGTTATCAAACTACTAACCAGAACTGCTTGGCAATTAGGCTGTCTGAGCAAAGCACCAAGGGCAAGTTTATTAGAGTTAAATGAATTTAGGGCGAAATATGAGTTAGATGTCTGGATACAAGATGGTGATACTGATATAGAAAGAAGTAACTTACTTTCTATGATTTGGTTTATGCTTCGCAGAGAAAATATTCACCCTGTCCCTTATCAGGGTTTTCAGAAAAACTCTACAGAGACAGCTAAGCTATTATTTAACCAAGTACCTATCTTAGAGCCACTTTCAGTAGAAGAAGATGATTTCTTGGCTAAAAAGGCTAAATGGATGCACTATGGGCCTAAAGAAAGAGTAGTAATTCAAGGGGAAACAGATGCTGCACTTTTTATAGTAGCGGAAGGTACACTAGGTGTGTATATCAATACCGAAAAATTAGAAGAAGGTCAATCTACCGAACACAAACGCATAGGCAATAAAGTAGCTACGCTTTCTAAGAACAGTATCTTTGGTGAAATAGCCCTTTTAACAGGAGAAGCCAGAGGTGCTACTGTGATAGCTGAGTCAGAAGTCCTTTTATTAAAAGTATCTAAGGATGCTATTCAGCCTATCCTTGCAGAAAGACCTAAAATTATGGAAGAACTGAGTATAAAAATAGCTGAAAGGCAGCTTGATACTCAACAAGAACTAGCAGGTCTTTCTCAAAAAGATATGGAAAATGAGCGAAATAGTATCAGTAAAAAGCTGTACGGACTGATGAGTAATTTCTTTAAAGAATAGAGTTGTTACTTCTTGATTTTCAATGATTTACATCAATTTTTCATTTGGAAATCTTGGAATGATAAGCTAATGTAAAAGCTTTTCGTAAGCAATTTCCTATGTGTCTATGTGGTTATAAAAAAGCTAAAGTGTTGGTAGTCTGTATGTAACAACTCTATTAAAGAGCCTTTAAATTGACTTGTTTTAATTGTGCTGAAAAAGGCTTAATTTGGCAAAAAAATCTATTTCAGGTAATAGAGAAGGATTACGGATGTTTGTAGTAGTGCAATTATCCCAAACTATTTTCCTATATTTATTTTCTTAAACCAAAAACATTTATGAAACTAGCCAAAATACTTTGTTTATGTGTTATTTTAGCCAGCTTTGCCCTTCAAGCACAAGCACAAAATCAAGAGATTTTGATGGTCATATTTGTGCAAGGCACTGTCAGGAATGTGGACAAAAAACAAAATCTTAAAAGGGGAATGCAGCTTCTTACATCTGATAAGGTGATTTTTTCTAAAAAAACCGACAGAGTAATAGTGATTAGTAACCAACGAGGCAGGTTTATTCTTAATCCAAAGCCTAAATCAAATAGTGAGTTTGTTTCTGTAGTGTATGATGTACTCAATCCTTTTAAGAAAAATGCCGCTATTAGCTCTAGAGGGAGTGAAGATGATTTGGTAACAGATTTAAAAAGCTATCTAGGGAGAGATACTTTGTATGTGATAGGAGAAAAACTTGAAATTCAACTCAATCCTGAAAACTACCCAATGACCGAGAGCCAATCTTTTTTGTATAGATTTAACTACAATAAAAGCACACTCTCACGAAGTATTTCTTCTTCTGATAAACAATCTCTGCTCATTAGTCCAGAAAATCTCTATCAAGACAAAAATGGAAATGCAGTTCCTGCAGATTCTGTCCAAAAAATTGAGGTCTATTTTTATGACAAATCAGACGGTAAACTAGATAAAATCACCCAATTTAAACCCTTATTTTTGGAGGAAGCTGAGCTAAAAGAAACCTATCGCTTACTGAAGAAAAACATTAAAAAACAAACACTTTCCCAAGAAGAAAAGGAAGAATACTACATTGGTTTTTTTAGAGATTATTATGGAAGAACAGACGAAAATATTCTCCTAAAAAAACTCATCCAATGGAAGATTTGGAGGTGAATTTCAAAGTGAGTAACGAGTTATCTTAGTAAGTGTTTGATAATTAGTTTTTATAACAAGAATAAAATAAAAACTAATTTTGACCAAAACACTCATTATCAATAACTCAATAATTAATAACTTATAATTAATCTCTTACCTAGCCTATTTTTAAATTTTAACACTACAATTCTATGAAAAAATTCAAGCACTATTTACCAGTTATTTTTCTAGCTATTTTTTATGCTTTGAGTAGCTGTTCTCCTACTACAATCTCAGTAAGCCGCTATGATGCCCAAAAAGCCAATCAGCTTCTAAGCAATGACCAGATGAGTATGGTTTATTTTTTACCAAAAAAACACCTACGTTTAGAAGTAACCTATATGATTTATAGCCATATCCGTATTCTTGGCTATGAAAATAAAGTATCGCCTGATCAATTTGAAATATTGACACAAACAGCATTAGTTCAAGGTATAAAACTCAAAGAAGAAATATTGCCTGATGCCCAAAATGCTCTTTTAATTCAATTTGAAAATGCTGGAAGTTCTAGTAATTCACTGAATGTAAACATAGCAATAGATGAAAAAGGACTTTTATCCTCCTTTAATTCAGTCAATGAAGGCAAAACGGCAGAGTTCTTAGGAAGTGTAGTGGAAATGGGGGCTGGGGTTGCTCGTTTTGGGAGTACTTTGACTGCCGCTGCCGCTGGACTCTCAGGGCGTGGAGATGAAAATGGTGATAGCCCTGATGAAAACGGCGGTAGCCCTACTGTAATTCAATACACCATTGATACACTCACTCAAACCTACTCCAAGTTATTAGAAATCAGCTCAGCAGATACTACTATCCGATTAAGAGGAAGTGATTTTATGCCTGAGCTGAGAGATGCCCCTGAGATTCGAATTAAACTTCACGGAGAAGACCTCAAAGCATTTATCGCTGAGAATCCCTTAAAAAACAGCACTCAATCTATCGGAGGAGTTCTTTACCGCAATGCACTCCCCATACGTACCACCATAGAGATAAGAGGAGAAGACAATACTTTAATCCGTGATAAAAGTCCTAAGAAATCAATAGTATTTGATGAGTCTATTCTTTACCCTCAGTTTGGGCCTTATGGAATCGCACAAATACAAATCCAAGGAGGAGGCAAGCAAGTAACCAACATAGAGTTTTATACCACTGGTGGGCTAAAAACCTATTCCGTGGACAAAGAAACCCGCAACGAAGAAAAAACTAACCAATGGAAAAAGAACTTACAAGATGCCCAAAATGCCGCATTGGATATTAGTTTAGGCAATAAAGGTGCTTTGAACCAGAAAAAAGCAGAAATCTCAACTAGTGAATTAGATGCCATGGAAGCTCAAATCAATGCCGAAGAGAGAAAACTAGAACTACAAAAACGCAAGGCAGAACTTGAAAAAAAGAAAAAAGAAGGACAGTAACAAATAGCAGTATCAAATAACAGTATCATATTTTTCCCTTGTCCCTCTGGAAGATTCTGCCATACTGCGTAGCTTTTTACAGTTTCATATTTTAGTGGCGGAAAGAAAAGCAATTAAGCCCACAAATTTATTTGTGGGGCTTATTTTTCACAGGG
>JBBRUH010000190.1:0-10079 GCA_038248005.1 Cytophagales bacterium
AATTAAGTTTGTTGGAGAATTAAACCATTAAGAAATTAAGAGAATTAAGTTGGTTGGAGAATTAAACCATTAAGAGAATTAAGTTGGTTGGACAATTAAACCATTAAGAAATTAAGAGAATTAAGTTTGTTGGACAATTAAACCATTAAGGAATTAAGATGATTAAGTTTGTTGGAGAATTAAACCATTAAGAAATTAAGAAAATTAAGTTTGTTGGAGAATTAAACCATTAAGAAATTAAGAGAATTAAGTTTGTTGGACAATTAAACCATTAAGAAATTAAGAGAATTAAGTTGGTTGGAGAATTAAACCATTAAGAGAATTAAGTTTGTTGGACAATTAAACCATTAAGAAATTAAGAAAATTAAGTTTGTTGGAGAATTAAACCATTAAGAAATTAAGAGAATTAAGTTGGTTGGAGAATTAAACCATTAAGAAATTAAGAGAATTAAGTTTGCTGGAGAATTAAACCATTAAGAAATTAAGAGAATTAAGTTTGTTGGAGAGTTAAACCATTAAGAGAATTAAGTTTGCTGGAGAATTAAACCATTAAGAGAATTAAGTTTGCTGGAGAATTAAACCATTAAGAGAATTAAGTTTGCTGGAGAATCTGAGGAGAAGTATTTTAAATAAACATTTATTTGGTGAGTATTTCTTAGCGAAATTCTATCCTTCAAGCCTTTATCCCCTTATTTCAAGGGTAAAATCACAAAATAAGATTTATCTGTTGGGATGGTGCTGTCTTTTAGCCACTGGTTGTGTAAGCGTGTGATGCTATCTTCACAACCTTGCTCTTGTGCGATTTGCTTAAGAGTGCGGCGTGCTTGTGCAATTTGAGGTCTGAGATAATAAGGAGTTTTATCTAGTCCTATTTCGGTTTCAAAAGCTATTTTATGGGCTAAAAATTTACGGATATACCAGTGAGTATTGCCATCTATTTTGATTTCACGCATCCCTCGTATGTTTTGGCGAGGATACTGCCTTTCCAAGAAATTCTTAGCTCCTGTAAATCCCATATTAAAAGAAAGCAAGGTAAAAACCCAGTTATCAAAATAGGCTTGGCTTCTCAGAAAGTACTTTGCTGCACCATCTGTAGCTTCTATGATGTGCATTCGCTCGTCTATTTTGTTGTTTACAGTCATTCCTACTTCTACTGCAGAGGGAGCTTTAAACTGCCAATAACCAACTGCCTGTGACCGAGAGACGGCATTGGCGATGAGTTCACTTTCTTGAATGGGCAAGTACTGAAAATCCATTGGTACTCCCTCTCCTCTCAGTACTTCTTGAATTAAAGGAGCATACAAATCTACTCTTTGTAGATTTTCAAAAAAGTATTTCTCATTTCGGGTCAGTGTCTTCACATCACTCTCCAAAAGACGACGACCTTCTTCAGTAATCACTAAAGAGACATTGCCTATCGTCATACGGCTAGGAATAGATTTAGTCTTCAGAGTACGTGGCTTATTGGGAGTATATACTGGAGGAATTGCAGGAATACTGCCCAAATCTTGGCTTCCACCAGAATTATTAGGTTGTGGTTGTGGAGGTATTTCCACAGGAGGAGTTACTTTAGGGGTTTTTGGAATAGACTCCTTGAGAACGTTGATTTTGAGTTTTTGACCTACATTTAGGTCATTACTAAATAAATCATTCCAGCTTTTAATATCAAATACCTCTACATTGTACTTTTGTGAAATTCGGTAGAGTGTTTCTCCTTTTTCTACAGTATGTATAATGGCTGTTTGTGCAGGATTAGAGGGCGTTGGCGTAACTGTAGCTGGGCTAGGTGTATTAGCAACAACCTTATTTTGGAGTACAAGCTTTTGACCTATGTCTAGGTTATCACCTGAGAGTTGATTCCATTGCTTGATTTCCTCTACTTTCACATTGTAAATTCGTGAGATTCGGTAAAGTGTTTCACCTGATTTTACGATGTGTACGGCTTCTTCTTCTTGGGTTTCGTAGATAAGTTCTCCTCCTCTAGAAACGGAAACATTTACTTCGGAAGTAGGCGACCCTGTGGGCATAGGTATGATGGCTTCATAGTTTTTATCAAAAGGAATGCGTTCTGCTTTGAGCCAAGTATTGTAGTTTTTGAGTTGAGCCTCTGGTAGTGTAAGTGTTTTGGCAATCTCGGAAAGACTTTTACCTTGCACATTATCAAAACTCACTAGTTCTACTTCAGGATTAATGTTTTTACCCAAATAAGGACGAAAAGCAAAATGATAGGATAAAAAAGTAAGAATATCAGGATGTGAAGATACATCCACATCAAAATCATTTAGGTTAATTAACTCTAATGGATTTAACTTGGGAAATAGATTCTGTAAATAGCTTTTTACCTCTCCTACTTCTAAGTGATAAGAGAGCAAAGTAAAAATCCAGTTCTTAAGCTCAGATTGATTTTTTTGAAGATGATTTGCGATTGCTTTAGAAGCCGTTAAGATATTAAGTCTTTCATCTACTGAGGCATTGATGTTTAGCCCTAATTTAGACGCTTGTTGGCTTGCCATTTGCCAAAACAACAGACTATCAGGTTGCGTATTATCCATTAAGGCAAGATATTTGAAATCTTCGGGTAGTCCTGTATCTTTTAAAATATTGGCAATCAAGGGAAGGTACAAATCGGCTACTTTAACTTGTTTTTTGAATTTAACAGTATCTGCCTGTAAGCCATTCACACGAGCTTCTATCTGTCGGCGCGCAGGTGCTTTGATTTTGAGGCGAATTCCTGCAAACTCAAAGCGATCAGGGATTTCAATTTCTTGTGAAAAAGTACTATTACTGAAGGCAAGGCATATAAATCCTATGAATAGCCCCGATTTTATCAGTTTATTTATCATTGTTGTCTATTTTTGGAGTTCTTAGATTTCAAAAACGTTCTTTTAGATAGCTTGTTGTTTAAAAATATAAAATTTGCAGGACAAACACCTCAAATAACTTAATATGAGATGAGTTTATTTTTTAACTTCTTTAAAAAAACAGTAATCATTATGAATCATTTTCACAAGATATCCTTTCATTTTTTGCTGTTGGCTACCTGCTTTATGTATGCTTGCCAACATACCAATGTACAACAGAATACAGAAGATTTAATCCCGATGGTAGATGCAAATAAAAACGATAATATTAAAAACTATGCACTCACACCAGAAGATACTTTTAATGTAGGTCAATTGGTTTACATTCCTATTTATTCGGAGATATATAGCTACAGCAACAAAAAAACCTTTCCTCTTTCGGCTACATTAAGCATTCATAATATTGATTTAAACAATGTCATTTATATCACTAAGGTGGATTATTATGATACCAAAGGAAAACTAATTCGTACTTCACAAGAAGAACCTATCTTGCTTAATCCACTTGCTACGAAGCATTATGTAATAGAAACTACTGAAAAGAAAGGAGGTGTAGGTGCTAATTTTTTGGTGGAGTGGAAAGCCATCAAGCAAAGTAATAAACCCATCATAGAAGCTGTCATGATTAGTACAGCCTCCAATACAGGTATTTCTTTTGTAACCCAAGGACGCACAATGCTAGAATACCTCAAGGAAAGTAAAGCTCAATAATTTTTAACTAGCTTTGTACCCAATTATTTAATTTCTACTCAATCAAACAAAATGGATCACCTCATTATAGGAAACGAAAAAATACCCAAGGGTGTAAATGCAGAAATAGAGCTTGGAATTGCTCGCCTTCCTTCTGGCACTAAGATTCACATGCCAGTCTATGTTTTTAGAAGTAAATTTGAAGGGCCTGTGATTTTACTCTCAGGAGGTCTGCATGGCGATGAAGTAAATGGAATTGAGATTGTACGCAGAATGATAGACAATCACATGCTAGAGAAACTTCTTTGTGGTACTGTGATTGCACTGCCTATTATCAATATCTATGGTTTTATCAATTTTTCAAGAGAAGTGCCTGATGGCAAGGATGTCAATAGAAGTTTTCCAGGGAGTGATAGTGGCTCTTTGGCAGGGATAGTAGCCAGTACACTCTGCACTAAGATATTGCCTGCTGTGGACATAGGCATTGATTTTCATACAGGTGGGGCAAGCCGCACCAATTATCCACAGATACGACACGCACCCGAAGACCCAAAAGCTAAAGAAATCGCTCACGCTTTTGCTCCTCCTTTTATCTTACATTCTAGTATTATCCCAAATTCTCTTCGTGGACAAATGCGTGCAATGGGTAAGACTATGGTGGTCTATGAAGGGGGAGAATCCTTGCGTTTTGATAATTTTGCAATAGATGAAGCTATCAGAGGTATTCAAAGAACTTTAAAACATCTAGGAATGATAAAAAATGCCCCTAAGCCTCGAGTTTCACACGTCTTTGAACAAAGTCACTGGGTAAGAGCAAATAACTCTGGCTTATTTCGCCTCAAAAAATACTCTGGTGAAAAAGTGGAGAAAGGAGACTTAATAGGCTATATACACGGCCCTGCTAATAGATATGAAGAACTCGTAGAAGCTGATACCAATGGCTATATCATTGGTCATAATAATGTGCCTGTGGTACATAAAGGAGATGCCTTATTTCATATTGGAAATATTAGTTAGTACTTTAATCACCTCTTACAATACCCAAAAAGGAAGGCAAAGTCAATTATCAACTAATGGATGAGTTAATTAAGGAATTTTCAAAAAATGACTGTTCCTTAAGTCTTATTTGTCTAAATAGCCTTTTACATGATTTTAAAATCTAAAAATAGATTTAGAAACCATATTCTAAAAAATATCCAAATAAATTCTACAAAAATCTTAAAAAATCACTATTTTTGATATAAACCTTTGTAAAATATTATTCAAACATTAGATTATATGAAGACAATTAATGATTTTTTAGCCGCACTCGCCACAGGAGAAGCTGAGATTCTACACTATTTTTTTGTGATACTACCTTTTATTCTGGTGGTGATGTTTATCCAAGACATTACCAATAAAAGACAAACCATTAAACACAACTTCCCTGTTGTGGGTCGTCTTCGTTATTTTTTAGAGTCCATAGGGCCTGAACTGAGACAATACATTGTGGCTAATAATCGTGAAGAATTGCCCTTTAATCGTAGTCAAAGGTCTTGGATTTATGCTTCTTCCAAAAAAGAAAACAACTATGAGGGCTTTGGTACTGACAAAGACATCTATGCTCCTGGACACGTATTTATTAACCCTGATTTATTTCCTTATCGCCTTAATGAAGATCATATCAATCTAAAAGATGAGAGTTTTTTACCTTGTGCCAAAGTAATGGGCTTGGCAAATGGACGTAAAAGACCTTATCGCCCCTACTCTATTGGCAATATCTCTGCGATGAGCTTTGGTTCTCTTTCCAAAAATGCTATTCTTGCTCTTAACAAAGGAGCTTTAAGTAGTGGCTGTTATCATAATACTGGTGAAGGAGGGCTTTCACCTTATCATCAGAATGGGGCAGATGTGATGTTTCACTTTGGTACGGGCTACTTTGGAGTGAGAGATGAGAAAGGAAACTTCTCTATGGAAAAAATAGTAGAGCTTACTCAAAAGAATCCTTTTGTGCGTGCCATCGAGATTAAACTCTCACAAGGAGCAAAGCCAGGAAAAGGAGGAATCTTACCTGCCAAAAAAATCACTAAAGAAATTTCAGACATCAGACACGTACCTATGGGTCAAGATGTCATTTCTCCTGCCTCACATACTGCCTTTACGACTGTGCCTGAGATGTTAGACTTTATAGAAGAGATAGCAGACAAGACAGGGCTTCCAGTAGGTTTTAAATCTGCAGTAGGTAAACTTAACATGTGGATACAACTTGCTGACTTGATGGTAGAGCGTGGCACAGGCCCAGACTTCATCACTATTGATGGAGGTGAAGGAGGTACAGGTGCAGCACCACATTCTTTTGCTGACCACGTTTCTTTGCCTATTGCTTTTGCCTTCCCGAGTATTTATAAGATTTTTTTGGAAAGAGGTCTGACAGATCGCATCGTATTCATAGCTTCTGGAAGATTAGGTTTTCCTTCTAAGACCATTATGGCGATGGCAATGGGTGCAGACATCATACACATGGCTAGGGAGGCTATGATGTCTATTGGATGTATTCAAGCCCAAAAATGCCATGATAATCACTGTCCCGTGGGAGTTGCTACTCAAAATAAATGGCTTCAAAGTGGTTTAGACCCTACTCATAAAGCAGTTCGTTTTCATAATTTTATGACTTCTTATCGTAAAGAAGTCTTGCAGATTACGCATGCATGTGGATATGAGCATCCTTGTCAGCTTACGATGGAAGATGTAGAAATGGGGGTAGTTGATACAAGATCTACTCTAACACTTGCCGATAACTATGGTTATAAAAAGCATCCTGTTGCTTTTGAGGGGATGAATGATTTATATCATTGTTCTCATCTAGGTGGCTTAGGCAAGGATGCACTTGATCCTGCTAAATATATTCCAGAGGGAAAGAAGAAAAGTTAAGTTATTGAGGGAGTTATGAGATATAAGTTATGAATGATAACTTAGTAATTATCTGATTTTGAGCGTTTTAATGACTAATAATAATTAGTTTATTTTAGTATTTTACTAAGTAAATAAGTAATCAGGAGAAGATAGAGTGATAACAAACTATTACTCTGCTTCTTCTAATCTTTTTTCTTCCTTTTTAATAAGTCTATCTATTTTTCTGGCATTCTTTTTCTTTTGAATATTCAACACTTCTTTACCATATTCGGTAAAATAATGGTGCTTACCCATAAAATTTTTGTTAATCAGTAGCCATTCCATTTGAGTCATTTTTGAGCCACGCATGGTTTCCCATTCTTTTCTAAGAAAACTACACCGATCCCAAAAATCTTTGGCAGCAAGATGTGCCAAATCTGCATCACAGATGATTTCCTCTAAGGCATTCTGAGGTGTCTGAGGCATTTTAGTAGCCTCTATACAGCCTAATATCTTCTTTATTTTTTTGAGAGTAAGTTTTTTTTCTTTAAAAAAGATTTCCGCAAGCTCTTGACTGAGTTCTTCGTGTCCTACAGAAACTTTAAGATAACCCACATCATGCCACCAAGCAGCTAGCTCTAGAGTATGTAAATCATCTTCACTCAGTCCTAAAGCTTTACCGATAATTTGAGTATATTCTACCACATAAGAAGTATGTGTTAGGTTATGATAGTATAAGTACTCAGGAATTTCTGAAACTAGCAGATTACTTACATATTCTTGAACTTCTGTTAATATTTTT
Organism: Cytophagales bacterium; assembly: GCA_038248005.1. Lineage (GTDB taxonomy): Bacteria > Bacteroidota > Bacteroidia > Cytophagales > Microscillaceae > JAABSX01. Next base: position 7,225 of record JBBRUH010000190.1, read on the forward strand.
TGATTATTGGGCATAAATGAGCCATTTTTAATAATATTTGATTCAATAGCTTGAGAAGGTAGATACTTTCTACTTTTATGGAAAAAGCTAAAATCAGGTAATAGTTTCTTAAGGGTTATAAAAAATCGTCTTTTTTGATTTATAAGATATTTTTGAAACCCAGACTTTACTTCTCTTTTTATATTATCTTCCAATTTTTATAAAATATGGTATTCCTTTGATACGGTTTAGCTTCACAAATTTAATATAAGAAATCTAAATTAAGTATGAGATATGACTAAAAATGGATTCTTTATAAGTATGTGGGCAAAATTTGTGCAATAAATTAAAAAAACTTTCATTAAAAGCAAAGTTTGGCAAAAATCTAGTAGTTTTATATTTAAAATCTATGATTTATCGTCAAAGAACTAAATAAAACTTAGTACATTGGCAAATTAATACAGTTTTGTAAACCTTAATAAATATTATTACGATTTTATTTGTGGAGTTGCAAACGAAGACGCTTACACTGGTATTAAATTTTGAATATTTATAATTATAATATTTAGCAGTATATCCAATGATTGACCCTAACCCATACCACAATAGCTCATCAGAAATCCAGACACCAAAGATACTAGAAGTGAAAAACCTTGAAGTTACTTTTAGATCTGATACAGGCACTATCAAAGCCCTCAAAGATATAAGTTTTGATATTCATCAAGGCGAAACTTTAGGCATTGTAGGCGAGTCTGGTTCAGGCAAATCTGTAAGTTCACTTGCCATTATGGGGCTTATCCCTAACCCACCAGGCAAGGTTACTAAGGGTGAAATCATCTTTAACTCTAGGCAGTTTGGACGAGTGAACCTATTAGATATCTCGAAAAGAGACATGAGAGAAATCAGGGGCAAAGAGATTGCAATGATTTTTCAAGAACCGATGTCCTCACTCAATCCTGTCTATACATGCGGCAATCAAGTGATGGAAGCTATCCTTCTGCACGAAAATGTAAGCCGCAAAGCTGCCAAGGCTCGCACGATTGAGTTATTTAAAAAAGTGCAACTTCCTGACCCTGAGCGTAAATTTAACACCTATCCACACGAAATATCAGGCGGACAAAAACAAAGGGTGATGATAGCCATGGCTCTTTCTTGCAATCCTTCCCTTCTGATAGCTGATGAACCTACTACTGCCCTTGATGTAACTGTCCAGAAGACTATCTTAGACTTACTCAATATCTTGCGTGAAGATAATGATACTTCTATTATGTTTATCACTCACGACTTAGGTGTGATAGCAGAGATAGCAGAAAGAGTAATGGTGATGTACCGTGGACAAATCATGGAGTCAGGTGATGTTTGGGATATTTTTGATGACCCTAAGCACCCTTATACTAAAGGCTTACTGGCTTGCCGTCCTCGCCTTGATATTAAAATGAAGGTATTGCCTACGGTCAAAGATTTTATGGAAATCAATGATAAAGGAGAAATAGTAGAAAAAGCAGACCATAAATATGCCTCTGTAGGTGAAGCTCTTCTCTTCAATTTCTTGACAGAGGATGATATTCTGGAAAGAAATGAAGAGCTTTCAAAATTAGAACCCATCTTAAAAGTTCAAAACCTAAAAACTTATTTTCCCATCAGAAAAGGGATGTTTAAGCGCTCCACTGAATATGTCAAAGCCGTAGATGATGTTAGCTTTGAAGTATATCCAGGAGAGACCGTAGGACTTGTGGGTGAATCAGGCTGTGGTAAAACTACACTTGGACGCACTATTCTTAGGCTAGTAGAGCCTACTGCTGGCAATATTATCTTTGATGGTAAAAACATCAATGCATTAAATAAAAAAGAGCTTCGGGAGATTAGGCGAGATATGCAGATTGTATTTCAAGACCCCTACTCGGCACTCAACCCAAGGATTACTGTAGGAGAAGCCATTATGGAACCTATGCGATTGCACAAAGTATTAGACAATAATGCACAACGAAAAGAAAGGGTGATAGAATTACTTGAAACAGTAGATTTGAGCAAAGACTTCTATAACCGTTATCCTCATGAGTTTTCGGGTGGGCAGAGACAACGAATTGCAATTGCACGCACACTTTCTCTCAACCCTAAGTTTATCATTGCAGATGAATCTGTCTCAGCACTTGATGTGTCTGTGCAAGCTCAAGTATTGAATCTACTCAATGAGCTCAAAGAAAAATTTAATCTTACTTATATATTTATCTCTCATGATTTGTCCGTGGTGAAGTTTATCTCTGACCGAATCGTGGTCATGAATAAAGGTAAAATAGAAGAAATAGACTATGCAGAAGACATCTATGAAGAGCAAAAAACAGAATACACTCGTGGGTTAATAGAAGCTATCCCCAAAGGTACGCTAGATGATATCAGAAAAGCTCAATATGGTAGAAGACTGAAAAGGGAGAAAAAAATAGAGGAGAAAAAAAATAGATTAGCCAAAGAAGAAGAAGAAAAAGCTGAAAGCAAATTACAAGAATCGAAAGATAAGAAGAAGAAATAAAAATTTTATAACTCTAAGTAAAAGATTAGTTACAAGTTACTGGTTATTTGGTTATAGTCAATTGATAATAAGTACTTTATTTTTAAACTATTACTTATAAAAAGTCAAAAGCACATCTTTCATCAGAAAAATGTGCTTTAATGCAACTCAAAAATTAGATAAAAAAATGTCTATTAAAAAAATAAAGAGTAGTACTCTTAAAAAAAATAGGCTCTTAATGGATTTTGGACTGATAGCAAAAAACTTTTAACTAAATATTTTTTGATAAAAATAATATTCTTCTTTTTCGCAGAATAAAATTTTAAAACTACATACTACAAAAGAAACAATACTTTTTCAGAATAAAATT
>JBBRUH010000191.1:0-10063 GCA_038248005.1 Cytophagales bacterium
GAAAAATTCCATTCTCCTAAATGCCCTTTATGAATACTAACCTTAGTGTCTTTTTTCTTTAAAAAAGCTCCCCATAAAGGAATCAGACGATTATCATCAATAAGTCCCTGACAGTTTTTAACCATTAAATCAAAGTTGTTTTTTTCTAATTCTATAGCTATCATTGTGGCAGAAGGAAATATTTTAGAGAGTATCAAACTAGCCAATCCAATATTTGCACCCAAGTCTAAAAGCTGATTAACTTTATTTAATTTAGTGATTTCTGGATGAATAAGTTCTTCATATACAAAGTGTTGTAAAAAAACTTCTAAATCTGAGGTATGAGTGCGAAGATATATTCCCTTAAATGTCATTGTAGAAATTTTTATTTCAACAGTTTTTGAATAAAACATTTGATGAAATAAATACTTTACAATAAACCAAAAAGTAGAAAAAAATCGCAGTTCTTTTTTACGAGTATTTTTTAGAAGTATAAACGATTTTCTTAGGAGTTCATATTTTGAGTATCTATACATAATGTTTCATGGTTTCATTGGCAAACTTATCAAAATCAAATAGTTTAAATACATCTTCCTTCCCATTTTCTTTAAGCATACTGCAAAGTTGCTCATTTTCTAGCAAGGATACCATAGATTGATAAATAGAATCGCTGTCTTGAAAAGGGACTACCAAAGCATTTTTTTCATGTCTAATAAACTCACGAGCTACTCCTGATAGTGTAAATATAGAGGGAATCTTAGCTGCAAGTGCTTCTACATAAGTCTGCCCAAAAGCTTCACAACATTCATCAACGGGTGTATGCACATATATATCAAAAAGCTGATACAATGCAGGTAAATCATGCTCAAAACTTATTTCTGTATAAGCACTCTTAGGTAGTTCTTGAAGTAAAAGGTTAATCTCTTTTTTATAATCTCCTGTTGCATTAGCCAAGATTAAATGTGCTTGAGGATATTTTTTCAGTAGTTTCTGAAAAGCAGGTACAATATATTGAATGCCTTTCCAATGAGTCTGCCGAGCGATTACGCCTATTACTGGTGAATTATTTTGACTTATGTGGTATTTTTCCTTGAGATTATCTACTCTATCAGTAGAGACATCCGAAAATAAATCTAAATGAAATCCGTGATGTATTAGGTGTATTTTAGAAGGATTTATATTTTCTTTTTCTATTAATATCTCACGTACATTCTCTGAAATAGCAATAATATCTGTAGCTAAGTAACTTATTATTTTGTCATAATAAACAGCTCTTGGAAAATAAACATGGTGATAGTCAGCATGGTGTCTGGTGAAGATTCTTTTTTTGATTCCGATACTTTTAGCAGCCAATAAACCTACTACACAAGCATCAAAAAGATGACAATGTATGACCTCTGATTTATATTTTTTGAATAATCTGCGTACTTTCCAAAAAGCTGATAATAGATGTTTTTTACCACTATACTTTACTCTATCTACTGCAATACCCTTATCTTTTAAGAATCTCTCCAAAGTGCTATCCCCAGGATTGAGTAAAATCACATTAAAATTAAAATGTTCTTTTTGTATTGCTTCTGATATCCATTCAAAAGCCAATGCCTTATCTATATCTGAGATTATATAAGTGATGTTTTTTTTCAAGGGAAGTATAAGATGATGAAAACTGAGGCAAATTAAGGCAATATTACCCTAATTAAAAAATGAAGTTACACAAAAAAACACCTGTCTTAATTAATTTAAAACAGGTGTTTCTCAATAAAATCTACTAAAATAGATTAGTTATTCTTTGCGATTACTTCTCCACTGATTTTTAAGATAGTAGGCTGTCCTGCATTAGCAGTAATAGTTACCGTTTTATTGAATACGCCGATTGCAGCTGCATTAAACTGTGCTTTGATTTTTCCTGTTGCACCAGGAGCGATAGGCTCTTTTGGATATGAAGGCACTGTACATCCACAAGAACCTTGTGCATTAGTGATAATTAAAGGGGCATCGCCAGTGTTGGTAAATTCAAATTCTGCTGTTACAGGTACTCCCTGTTGAATTTGATTAAAGTCGTGACTAGTTTTTTTCCAGCTAAATGCTGCACCAAAAAAGCTATTGGCATTTGCAGTATTGGTAGAAAAACCATACACTGCCAAAATGAGTGTAAATAGAAGAGAGAAAATAATTGTTTTTTTCATTGCAGTAAAATTTAATAATTTAATTATGCTCAAAATTAAATAATAATAAGCCTATATACAGTTAAGCAAAATTAAATGACTGTTAAACCCTTGTTAAATAGATTTGAACAGTATTTTTAATGCTTGACTTTGTAAACAAACGTGATTTGTAAGTTTCTTGTTGAAAAAATTTAGAAAAATTTTTCTGGCATTTGTTTTAGATTTTCTATTCGTTTTCCTTCTAGATAACCTACTACAAAAGCTTGTGCTCCTGAGTTATTAAGTTCATTTGCAAAACCTTTGGCCTCCCAATATGACCCAAAAGTTCCTAGCATGTATCGCTTAATACCTTGTGGTGAATCATCCATAAAAAAATTGCCCCGCCCAGATAGTGCAACAGCTAATCTTTGGTTGCGATAAGCACCTATTTGCACTCTAAATAATACTTCTGCCGATTGGTCGGGGCTGCTAGAGAGACGGTTTCCTAATTGCCAAGCTTTTTCTCTCAAAGTAGTCAGTCTTCTTTCTTGCTGATTTAAGCTATCCTGCTTTTGATTGAGTGAACTAAATTCTTCACCAAGTTTAATTCTTTTTTGAGAAATTTCTCTACTAAGATATTGATCTTCTTCTTTAATTTCTTTGAAGCGTTCTAAATTTTTGCTAAGTATGTTTAGTTCTTTCTCTAGTGCCTTTTTTTCTTGGCGACTAAGTGTTTGTGCTATTGTGATATTTGCACAAAATAAAACACTCATTAAAATAAAAAATAATTGATAATAACGCATATCTCAGAATATTAATTTTTTGACAATATAGCAAAAAAAATTAAATAAAATAAGCACATTGGCAGAATTAGATTTGAATCCAACTAATTTTAGCTCAAAAGTCTAAATAAATACTAAAACTATGAGTAAATCCAAATTTAAGATTTCTATAAATACTGGTGATACTTTTACTGATACCATCAGGCAAGATGAGCATGGAAGTTTTTTTTATCAAAAAGTATTAAGTAATGGCTCTTTAAGAGGGAAAATCATCAAATTTTTAGATTCAAAGACCCTACAAATTACTGAAAATTGGAGATTAAAGAAGGATGTTATCAAAGGATATTCTTTTCAAATTTTACAACAAGAACATCCTATTACTAAGATTACTGAATATGATATAGAGAATCAAATTTTATCTCTCCATCAAAGTTTACCTTCTTCTATCTTAAAAAAAGAAGGGCTTAATTTTTCAATCACAGCCCACGAAGAAGCGCCTCTTTTGGCAGCTCGCCTAATGACTCAAACTTGCATTGACCAAAAACTTCCTTCTGTGGCTATAAAACTAGGCTCTACCAAAGGAACAAATGCCCTCTTAGAAAAAAGAGGTACTAGAACAGCCTTTTTTGTAACCAAAGGTTTTCGTGATTTACTACAAATAGGAACTCAACAACGTCCTGATATTTTTGCTCTCAATATACAAAAGTCTAAACCCTTGCCTGATGAAATTATAGAGATAAATGAACGAATATCAGCCAAAGGTGAAGTGCTTATGCCCTTGACTTTGCCTGATGATGCTTTGCTAAATTCTTTAAAAAGTGCAGGGATTGATTCGGTAGCCATCGCTTTGCTCAATGCCTACAAAAACCCACAACACGAGCAAATTCTTTCCAAGCATCTCCAAGAAAAGGGTTTTAAATATATTTCAGTTTCTACAGAGTTATCTGCCTTGATGAAATTTTTGCCTCGTGCTCAGACTTCTGTGGTAGATGCTTATCTTGCTCCTATTCTTCATCATTACCTACAAAATATCTCAGAATCTGTAGAGTCATTGCAAGTGATGAGTAGTGCTGGTAGTCTTGTATCCGTTGCTTCTTTTCGTGCCAAAGATAGTCTGTTGAGTGGCCCTGCTGGTGGTGTAATGGGTGCTGGCAACATAGCCGAAGCCTCTGGCTACTCACAAATAATTGGTTTTGATATGGGTGGCACTAGCACTGATGTAGCTCGGTATGCATCCAAACCTGATTATCATCATGATTTACAAGTGGGAGATGCCCACGTCTTTTCTCCTGCCATTCATATTGAGACTGTAGCTGCGGGTGGAGGTTCTTTCTGTTATTTTGACGGCTTTCAACTCTGTGTAGGGCCTGAGAGTGCGGGAGCTTTTCCTGGACCTGCGTGTTACGGAGCAGGAGGTGGGCTGACAATCACTGATATAAATCTACTACTTGGTAGATTAGATGATACACAATTTGGGATTCCTATTGATAAAGAAGCATCTCTCAAAAAACTAGATGAACTTCTTCAAAAGATGTATCAAGCTACTAGCAAGAAGTCTAATAGTACAGAAATATTGACAGGCTTTTTGCAAATAGCCAATGAACGAATGGCAAGTGCTATCCAAAAAATATCTCTCTATCGTGGTTATAATCCCAGCGAATATGCACTTGTGGGTTTTGGAGGGGCAGGAGGATTACACGCTTGTCAAGTTGCCCAAAAGTTAAATATCCAGACGGTGCTTATCCCCAAAGAAGCAGGACTCTTGAGTGCGTATGGAATCTCACAAGCCAAGCTAGAGCGGTTTGCAGAGAAGCAAATTCTCCGCCATTTGACTGAAGAAGATGATTCATTCTTAGAAAAAGCATTTAAAGAAATCTCACAAAAAGCAAAAAATCAGCTAATGGATGATGGATTGGAAGCTTCTCAGATAGAAATAAGAGAAGAGTTGCTCTTACTGAGATTAACAGGGCAAGAAAGTACTCTGGAGATTCAAAAAGCTAATTATCAAACAATGAAGATGGATTTTAAGCAGCAATATGAAAAAATCTATGGGTATTATCCTGAGAAGAGAAAAATAGAGATTGCAAGCATTCAGGTTTGGGTAAGAGAAAAGTCTTCCATTGAAATAAAAAATATTCAACAGTCTATCTCTCATTATAATCCCACACCTCACCATTATCAAGATGCTTTTGTGGATGAAGCTTGGTAAAAAGCACCTGTTTACCTCCGAGATGATTTACAAGTAGGGGCAATTATTAAAGGATTTGCACTGTTGTTAGATGCTTTTAGTACTACTGTGATAGAAGCTGGCTGGCTCTTAAAAATAGATGAAAAACAAACTGCCATTCTGAAAAGGGAAAATCAAGAAGCTAAGCAGAAAATTACTCAAATTCATGAGGTGGAATTAGCCCTTTTTGCTCGTAAATTTATGAGTATTGCTGAGAATATGGGAGAAATGTTAGAGAGAACAGCACTTTCTGTGAATGTAAAAGAGCGATTAGATTTCTCTTGTGCCGTGTTAGATTCTAAGGGAGAATTAATTGCCAATGCTCCTCATATTCCAGTGCATTTGGGCAGTCTGGGAGTTTGTGTACGAAAAGTAATTGCTGAGTTTGAAGTTAGGCAAGGTGATACTTACATTACCAATCATCCAAAGGCGGCAATGTAGAAACAAGCCAACGTCTCACTGATACGCTACTAAAAGCCCTTGGAATAGTAGCTTGTAGCCAAGGCACGATGAATAACTTACTCTTTGGCAATGCCCATTTTGGATATTATGAAACTATAGGAGGAGGAAGTGGAGCAGGTGAAGGATTTGATGGATGTGATGCTATTCATCAGCACATGACCAACACTAGAATCACTGATCCAGAGGTACTAGAGCATCGATATCCTGTTCGTCTCAATCGCTTTGAAATTCGCCAAGATTCAGGAGGAAAGGGGAAATTTAGAGGTGGAAATGGAATTATCAGAGAAATACTTTTCTTAGAACCCGTTTCACTTTCTATACTCACTCAGCATCGCATAGAAAAACCTTATGGCTTGAATGGCGGTGAATCAGGTAAAATAGGCAGACAGTTTATTATTAGAAAAAATGGAGAAATAGAAATCTTAAAAGGGGTAGATGGAGCAGAATTAGAAGCTGGAGATACTATCTGTATAGAAACACCTGGTGGAGGTGCTTGGGGGAAATAAAAAAAAGAGATTGTCTTTTAAGACAATCTCTTTTCAAATAAAAGTATTTAATTTTTAAGAGTTAATAGGGTTTATTTTTTCTTACGAATCTTCATTTCTACACGTCTGTTTAAGGCACGTCCTTCGTCTGTTTTATTATCAGCGATTGGATTAGTCTCACCACTAGACATGGTAGTAATGCTCGAGGTAGGGATACCTTTGGCAGATAAGTAAGCTTTTACAGCTTCTGCACGCTCTTGTCCTAGTTTTAGGTTAGCTTCTGCTTCTCCTATATCATCTGTATGCCCATTCAAGCTAAGAATATCACCAGGATGTCCTTTCATTACTTCTGCTACTAAATCTAAGTTAGAGTAAGAAGTATTTTCAATAATGGCTGTACCACTTTCAAAATGAACATATTTGGCAGTTTCTAAGATATTTGATTCTAATGGCGTTAGTGTTACTTCTTCTGTAGGACAACCTTGATTAGATTTAGGGCCTATTTGAGCAGGGCATTTGTCATCCTTATCAGGCACACCATCACCATCACCATCAGGACAGCCACCTAAGTCACGTGAGCCTGCCTCGTTGGGGCAGTTATCATAGGTATCTGGGATACCATCACCATCTGTATCTGGACAACCAAGCATTTCTTTGCTACCAGGGGTATCTGGGCAAGCATCTACATTATCCATCACACCATCACCATCACGGTCTTTTTCTTCCGCAAGTGGAGCTTTATCTCTACCCTTTTTAAGTTTAAGAGCTACGGTAAGTTCAAAAACGCCATTGCGTTGGATGTTGGATATATCACTTGAAGTAGGTATATCATAACTTGCTGCGATTAAATAACTTGGTTGGTTAAACTCTAATGACATCACTAGAGCATCATTAGTATTGTACCAAGCACCCAGTCCAAGTGTACCTTCTCTCATAAATCCTTCACCAGCACCTAAGAAATGATAATTAAACCATGAACCAGCATTTACTTGGCTGTTGCCTGCTGTGCTGATAAATCTAGCATTAGGCATGATAGAGAAGCGATCTGTTTGGAGTATTTTTACACCACCAGTTGCTATAAAAGAAGCAGGTAGATTTGCACCCATTCCATCTACAAAAGCAATATCAGGCTCTGTAAAGTTAAGGTATGAGACTCCTAAAAAGGCTTTTTGACGACCCATTTCATCATCCATGCCCCAGAAAATTCCGCCACCGAGAGTTGCATAACTTTTAGTAGCTCCATCTATCATCTCACCACTTCCACTAGTAGGGTCAAATCCAAATCCATTAAATTGAGAAGAAGTTGTTTGTCCTCCTAAATCTACTCTTTTTTGAAAGTAACCAGCCTGTAAGCCTAAGTTTAAGTAGCTATTGCCACTGCCTAAGCTAAAGCGATGTGCATAGCCTGCCATCACGCCATTGGTTTTAAGAAAACCTGCTGCATTGTCACTGATAACAGTAAGACCTACTCCCCCCCAGTGCTTACCTGTGGCTTTGCTGGTGAGTGGGTATAAAAATGAAACCATGGGCGTATCAAAGCTTTGACCAGCTTCTACTTGCTTACGGCGGTAATTAAACATCAGTTGTACGTCCGAACTACTTGCTATCATTCCTGGATTAGTCAAGAATGGTGTGTAGTGAAATTGTGAGAAAGTAGGATTACTTAAATCCTGCCCTTGCACAGATGGAATTAGAAAGCCATAAAGAGCCAATCCTATTCCTATAATGAGGGGTAATAATTTTTTCATGCTTTTCAAAATTAGTTTTTTATAAAAAGGAGGCAAGCCTAAGCTCACCTCCGTTTTTGATTATAGGTTTTAGCGAATCATTCGGATAATGCCTGTAGTCTTACCTTCAAACTCTAGTGGGTCTCCATTGCTGTAAGTCCCCTCTATAAGCCAAATATAAGCACCAGCAGGCTGTTCTGTACCATCATTTGTTCCGTCCCATCCTGTCTGAGTAGCTCTGGTAATATCCGAAGTTTCAAATACGAGGTTATTGTTACGGTCAAAGATTTTCAAGTTGATTCTTCCGATGTTTCCATTTGCACCTAATAACACAAAGGTTTCATTGGCTCCGTCATTATTAGGAGAGAATAAACTAGGTACAAAGATTTCGTCAGAAACTACATCTACAATCATATTGTAGAGTAAATCGCTGAAATCTCTTCCATCTGATACTCTGAAAGTAAAGCTCGCATAGTTAGTTCCTATTCCATCAGTAGCAGGAGTAAACACCAAACTACCAATCTGTGCTGCATTTATCAAAGTACCTTGAGTTACAGGTGCACCTGCAAGAGTCAGTGTAGAACCAGCAGGCAAGTTAAGAGATGAAATACTTACTTGTGTCAAGACATCCGTAGCATCCACGTCTGTAAAGGTGAAGTCAGTTGCTGCAAATGTATAAGCTACATTCTTAACAGTTTCTACACGGTTATCTTCCGAAGTAGGAAGTGTATTAGGTAATGCGATAGTCTGTACGCCTCCTGCTACTGTAGCTCCAGTTACATCTCCTGAAAGGAAGATGACTCCCGTAGCGATATCTGGTGCAGTTACAAATACGGTATTACCTATTGTACCTGCTGCATCTATATCTACTGTTAAGAATAGGTACCCTATTGTTCCAGCATTGATAGGACGAGATACACAGTTGAAAATCAACTGACTACCAGAAGTAACTGCATCATAAGTGCCTAACTCGGCATCACCTGCGCTTAAGATATCATCTCTAGAATACCATAATTTAAAGCTATTGGCTACCAAATCATCACCATCATAAGTACCAGCAGTAGTGAATACCAAATCACTGAAAGTAGTGTTAGCATCTACGACTGTCAAGTCCATTTTATATAATACATGATTTTGAGTGCCTTGCAACACAAAGGCATCTTCTACTACAGGAGTAGATACCGTGATGCCAGAGTTAGCAAGCAGTGTTCCATTTAGACCTACATTATCTATAGCAACACCTTCTGCCCACGTACCTTCGTCATCATATACAAAGCGAACAGTTACACTAGATTCGCCTTCGTAATCTACCATATCTACATTCACATTTACCCAGTTTGAGCTTGCATCTAAGGTATAGACAGGTGCATCATAAGTAATACCACCATCTGTACTGACCTCTACGGCAAACATACCACCAAAGAAATTACTGAAGAACACATCAAAACTCAAATTAACATCGGCATAGTTAGATAAATCAAAGCTAGGCATAATGAGGTAGTCAATACCTACATCACTTGAGCCGTTTGCATCATCATCTACTGCCATAAATGGGTTATCTCCATCATAAGCAGCACCTGCATCTATATCAAAATCAAAAAGAGCTGGATTATCAGGGAATGATCCTGTAAGTGTTCCATTATTATTAGGTGTCCCTGAGAACCAACCCTCATTGGCATTCTGAGTAATCCATCCACCAGGAAGACCAGTATTGAAGTCTGTGAAGTAAGGGATTGTCTGTACTCCACCGATATTCAATATAACATTGAATGAATCATTGCTTATATCTTCATCTAATGCCCAGGCAGTAGCTGCAGTAATATCTACCGAAGCAACACTTAATACACTTATAGGCACATTAAAGACAAAATTAGCTGTCTCAAAAGGCTCAATAGAACCAGTGAACTGCTCTGTAATCATAGTGCCACCAGCAATCATATAAGTTACAGGGAAATCGCTTGCTACTTCTGAACCAAAGTTGGTAATCTCTACAATTACATTGGCAAAAGCAGGTGAACATACATCTAAACTTATATCTGTAATTCCTACATCATTCGGGAATGGTGCAATTACTCTTACCAAATCTACTCCGATATCAGTATCACCAAAATCACTAGTAGCACGGAAACGAATTACGGTATTCGCAGAAGTGGAAGTAAAATCAATGATTCTTTGCTCCCAGCCATTTGTAGCTACATAATTGCCTATTTGTGTAAAAGTAGCACCTCCATCCGTAGAAAGTAATACTGTCAAATTA
>JBBRUH010000192.1:0-10026 GCA_038248005.1 Cytophagales bacterium
AAGTTTGACAAAGACAATGTCATTACAGATTTTGTAGAAAAGCCTCAGACCTTTGTTTCTGACCTTGCTATTATCGGAATTTATTATTTTAAAGATGGTGCATATCTACGTGAGGAGATTCAATACCTGATAGATAATGACATCAAGGATAGAGGAGAGTACCAAATCACAGATGCTTTAGAAAATATGAAGAACAAAGGCACTAAGTTTATCCCTGGAGAGGTAAATGAATGGCTAGACTGTGGTAATAAGGATGTAACCATACAAACTAATCACCGCTATTTAGAGTTCGTCAAAGATCAAGAGTTGGTTTCACCTAGTGCTAAGTTAGTCAATTCGGTGGTGATTCAGCCCTCTTTTATAGGAGAAAATGTAGAATTACACAACAGCATTGTAGGGCCGCACGTTTCTATAGGAAAAAACACTAAAATCATAGATTCTATCATAAAAGATTCTATTATTCAAGAAAATACAGTCATAGAGCAAGCACATCTTCACAACTCTATGGTAGGAAATTTTGTTACATATCAAGGTAAGAGCCAAGATTTAAGCCTAGGTGATTACAATCAATTGAAAGTATAAACAGGAAATTATGAAATTAAATGCTAAGATAAAACTGATAACCTGGGCAATCTGCCTAGGTTTATTCCTCTCTAGTAGTCTTACTGTTCAGGCTCAAAGAAAGAAAGATAAAAAAGAAGAAAAGAGAATGCAACTCTCTCCTGATCAAGCACAAGCCGAAGCTGAGTATTTCTTCATAGAAGGGTTAAAGTTTTTTAGCCTAGAAAATTATCCCAAAGCACTTACTAGCTTTGAAAAAGCTCGTGGCTATATAGAGAAAGCCCCTAGTATTGATTTTAAAATAGCAGAGACACAAGCCAGCCTCAATAATATCTACGAAGCAGAGATTTATGCCAAAAAAGCATTAGATGAAGATAAGACCAATCCTTATTTTTATATCTTACTTGCACGAATCTATGAAGAACAGGCGAAATTTGATCTGGCAGCACAAACTTATCAAAAAATGCTAGATGCCAAGATAGCTTCTCCTGAGTATTATTATGACCTAGCCAATATCTATGAGCGTAACAATGATTATAACAAAGCAATTAATACTTTTGAGCAGCTAGAAAAAGAATACGGAACAGATGAACAAATCACTCGCCGCAAACAGCAGATTTATCTTCAACTAGGGCAAGCTGATAAAGCCATCAAAGAAGGAGAAAAATTACTAGCTTCTGAGCCTCAAGATCCTCGTCATGCTGTTTCACTTTCCGAAATACTTATTGCCAATAATCAAACTGATGCCGCACTCTCTATCTTAGAAGATGCCGCAAAGCAAGAAAGCTTAGACCCTCGTGTGTATTTACTCCTTGCAAAAATATACAGAGAAAAAGGGGAAGTCTCTAAATCCCTGACACAGCTCAAAATTGCTTTTGCTAATCCTGAGCTTCCAGCAGATGATAAAGTAAAAACCCTACTGCTTTATATCCAAGAAGATGAAAATAAAACTACCAATAATGATTACATAGAGCTTTCAAAGCAAATCATCAAAACTCAACCAAACAGTGATGCAGGCTATGTGTTGTATGGAGATATGCTTGTAAGGCAAGGTGAAAAAGAACAAGCCAAGCAACAATATCTGAAAGCAACTCGCCTAAACCCAGACATTCATCCCAAAATATGGCAACAAGTTCTTGCCATTGAGTCTGAGGCAAGTGCCTATGATAGCCTTGCTAAGCATGCTGAAGATGCTCTCGAAGTTTATCCTAACCAAGCTTTATTCTGGCTCTATCTTGGGATGGCTCAGCTAGGGGAAAAAAAATATACTCCTGCCATAGAAGCCTTAGAAGAAGGAAAAAGAATGGCTTTTAATCAAGAAGACTTGAAGCTTGATTTTATGGCAATGCTTGGAGATGCTTATCAAGGAATGGGACAATATACTGAATCAAATGCCTCTTACGATGAAGCTCTTAAGATAATGCCTAACCACGAACGCACATTAAACAATTACAGCTATTTCTTAGCTTTGCGAAAAGAAAATCTCTCAAAAGCCAAAGAAATGGCAGAAAGACTGGTAGAAAATCATCCTGAAAATGGCACTTATCTCGATACCTATGGATGGGTACTATATGCTCAAAAGGAGTATAAAAAAGCCCGCAAAATCCTAGAAAAAGCTTTACAATATACTCAAGGTGGAGCAGTGATAGAGCATTATGGTGATGTACTATTCAAACTAGGTGAAACAGAAGAAGCCATAGAACAATGGCAAAAAGCCCAAAAACAAGGAGGAACTTCTCCGAATCTTGATAAAAAAATTAGTAATAAAAAATTATATGAATAAGCCTCATTTTACTTTCTTAGAGCCTCAAAAAATAAATAACCGAGTTTTTACTCGGTTATTTTTTGGTGTATTATTTTTAAGCTTTGCCTATGCTTGCCAAAAACCACCAAGCAACTTAATAGGTCAATCAGAATTCTCTTATTTAGATACTAGATTCAAACTTGATTACAAAAAAGAAAATGAGCAATCCAATGCTAAGGTAAAGCTACGTATGAGGCGTGATAGCCTTATCTGGGCTTCTATCACAGGGCCTGTAGGAATTGAGGGAATTCGGGTTCAGATTACGCAAGATTCTATCTACCTCATAGACCGTGTCAATAAACAATACATAGAAACTGACCTAGATACACTCACTCGTTTGCTTAAGTTTGAGATAGATTATGCCTTGATGCAATCACTCATATTAGGTGATATGCCTATCCCCCAATATGAGCCAGACCAAGCTACTATAGAAGGAAAGCTACTCAAAATCATACAAGAAAAAGAGGGAATTGAGATTACTAATTTTGTAAACCCTAAAATGGGTAAATTAGAAAAACTGCATCTCTTAGACCTAGCCAATGGCAATAGACTTGAAATGGATTTTCTCAATTATCATAAAAAGCAAGGCAATTGGTTTCCACAAAAAGGACTCATCTTAGTAACCTATAAAGACAAAGAAACCCAGCAAATACAACAGACTACAGTAAAAATAGAACACGGAAAAACAGTTTTAGGCAATAAGCCTGTTACCTTTCCTTTTTCAGTTCCCTCTAAATATAGGGAGTAATAAATAGGAGTATAGTTCACTCTACCGCACCCAATATCTATGAAATGTCCGTAATCAAGGTAAATCTTGTTTACAGACATTTCCACCAATTACTCTCTTACCCTAAGATTAATTTATTATAAACTGATTTGATAGCATTTTTTACCTTAGTAAGGGTTATCTTCGTGAGGCTTCTTCACTCCTATTTTTGTAATTTATTAATATCAAAGATGATTTTTTTTCTATTAGCACTAAAAAAATCCTCATTTATTGTAATTTTGTGGTAATTACAAAAAAAATATAGCTTATGAAAAATTACCTGTTTATTTTATTTTACCTCTTATTTTATTCTTTGGGGTTCACTACATTGTTGGCACAAACTCCTACTCCTACTTATACTAGCTCTAAATTTGAGCAATTAGGAGAAGAATTACCTACGCCTAATATGTACCGCAGTGGCTCAGGTGAACCTGGCCCAGAGTATTGGCAACAACAAGCTGACTACAAAATTAAGGTAGAGCTAGAGGATGCCACACAATCTATCAAAGGTTCGGAAACCATCACTTATACCAACAACTCTCCCAATGACATCTTATTTTTATGGATTCAGCTTGATCAAAATAGATTTGACAACGAGTCAGAAGAAGTAAACACCTTAAACTTTTCTTTGGAATCACCTTATAGCTGGTATTTGCTCAATGGCATGCTCAGTGGATTAGCTTCCGAAGGTGGCTATACCATCAGCAATGTAAAAGATGCACAAGGCAAAGAACTCAAGCATGTCATCAATAAAACAATGATGCGCATTGACTTGCCTACCCCACTCAAAGCAAAAGGAGGAAAAGTTACTTTCTCTATGGACTGGAACTACAAAGTAGTAGATGGTGCAGGTGGACTAGGTTCTCGCAGTGGCTATGAGTATTTTGCCAAAGATGATAACTACGTCTATGAAATCTCTCAATGGTATCCTCGCATGGCAGTATATGATGATGTAAACGGCTGGCAGAATAAGCAATTCTTAGGCAGAGGCGAGTTTGCTCTTACCTTTGGAAATTATGAAGTAGAAATTACAGTACCTTCTGACCACATAGTAGCAGCTACTGGTGAACTACAAAACGCTGCCAAAGTACTCAATGCTACACACCTAGCTCGTCTGGAAGAAGCCAAAAAAGCAAAAGAACCTGTCAAAATAGTAACACAAGCAGAAGCTACCAAATCAGAAAAAGAAAAGAAAACCGATAAGAAAACTTGGATATACAAGGCAAATGATGTCCGTGATTTTGCGTGGGCAAGTTCTCGTAAGTTTATCTGGGATGCCCAACAAACCGAAGTAGAAGGTAAGAAAATTATGGCAATGTCATATTATCCCAAAGAAGGCAATCCCCTTTGGGAGAGAGTTTCTACCAAATCTATAGTTCATACCCTTAAAGTATATTCTAAGCATACCATTGCTTATCCTTATCCTGTAGCTATCTCTGTACACGGTCCTGTGGGTGGTATGGAATATCCTATGATTAGCTTTAATAATCAAGGTCGCCCTGATGAAGATGGAAAATATGAAAAAGATATAGAGTTTCAAACTATCTCAGTAATTATCCACGAAGTAGGTCATAACTTCTTCCCTATGATTGTAAACTCTGACGAGCGTCAATGGACTTGGATGGATGAAGGCTTGAATACTTTTTGCCAATACCTCGCAGAACGTGAATGGGACAAAGACTTCCCTTTTTATGCAGGTCCTCCTGCTTCTATTGTGCCTTATATGAAAGGTGACCAGAAAGCCTTAGTTCCGATTATGACTAACTCTGATAATATCAGTATTTTTCAGTTTGGCCCTAATGCCTATGGAAAACCTGCCACTGCCCTTAATATCTTACGTGAAACAGTAATGGGCCCTGAGTTATTTGACTTTGCTTTTAAAGAATATGCTCGCCGTTGGGCATTCCGTCATCCTATGCCTGCTGATTTTTTCCGCACGATGGAGAATGCTTCTGCAACAGACTTAGATTGGTTTTGGAGAGGATGGTTTTATGGGACAGAGCCTGTAGATGTATCTCTTGAAAAAGTAACACTCTATAAAATGCCTCAGCAAAAACTAACCGTTTCTGCAGAAAATCCTTTTGAGACTGCTGACTATAACCCTGGCATGTATAACTACATGAAAGGACAAATGGGACGTGATGCTGATAAAATCATCACCAACACTCAAGATAAGTATTTCTATAACCTTGACTTTAAGAATGTAGGTGGTTTGCTTTCTCCTCTTTTGATTCAGGTAAATTACAAAGATGGAACGAATGAAATGAAATATATCTCTGCTGAAATCTGGAGACTAGACCCTAATGATGCTCACAAAATTCTTTTGACTACAAAGGAAGTAGCTTCATTTGTACTAGACCCTGAGGCTCAGACAGCTGATATAGATACCGATAATAATGCAATGCCTCGCAAAGCGGGTAAAACCAAATTTGATGAAATGAAAGAAAAAGGTGATGGTGAGTAAACCTTTGCCCTTGTTTGTGTCCTCACAGATGATGTAGTAAAGATACTTTCAAATAAATCATTTATTTTTGGGTGCAAGTGAATTTCGCTTGCACCTTTTTTTTAATAAATAACACCATGATACAATACATTTTAACTGATATAGAAGGTACTACCACCTCCGTAAGCTTTGTCTATGATACTCTATTTCCCTATTTCAAAGATAATCTTACTGAATTTGTAAATACTCATGCTGAAAAAGCCGAAGTAAAAACCCAACTTGAGAAGACAAAAGCATGGGCTAAAACCGAAGAAAATCTAAGCCTAGACAATCAAGGAGTTATAGATTTACTACTCGACTGGACTGCCCAAGACGTAAAAAATGCCCTACTCAAAGATATGCAAGGAATGGTATGGGCACAAGGCTATGCTGAAAGTAAACTATTAGGACATGTCTATGAAGATGTATTGCCAAAATTAAAGGAATGGAAAGACAAAGGCTTGAAAATGGGAGTTTATTCTTCTGGCTCTATTGCCGCCCAAAAACTCATCTTCGGGAAATCTATCTTGGGAGATTTGAATGCTTATTTTTCTCATAATTTTGATACAGGCATAGGGCATAAAAGAGAGGTAAATTCTTATACAGCCATTGCGAGTGAAATAGGGATTTTACCCAAAGAAATCTTATTTTTATCAGATGTAGAAGCCGAACTAGAGGCCGCCGCCGAAGCAGGAATGCAAACCGTCCAACTCGTAAGACCTGGGACAGAGGCAAGTACAAAGCATAAAACAGTAACTAGTTTTGGAGAGATATGAAAGGGATTGAAATATAGATTAAAAATCTTTTTGCTCTTTAGTCTGGATTAAAAATCCAGACTAGCAAGTTAAACTTCTTTAGTCTGGATTAAAAATCCAGACTAGCAAGTTAAACGCTGCATTCATCTGTGCCTATCTGTCAAATTCGTTTTATCCATGTTCCAAGAAGATAGTACAGAGATTTTATATACCCTCCCTAGTATCCTACTGATTAAAATCAAAAAAAGCTATTGCATTGAAACATCACAATAAAATCATTAGCTTTACTTCTAAATAAAAAACACAAACAAATGAAAGAATACCACACAAAGATTGAGATTAAGCAGCCCCAAAAAGTAGTTTGGGATTTTTTGATGGATTTTGATAGATATCCAGAATGGAATCCATTGGTAAGCAAGATTACAGGTGAGATGAAAGAAGGTACGGTTATCAAAGCACACATCGTCCCTTTGGGGAAAGATTTTTTGGCTACCATTGTATCTTATAAAGAGGGAGAAGAACTCATCTGGGAAGGCGTACAAGGGGCTAAGTTTTTATTGACTGGCAAGCATTATTATCAGCTAAAAGCCATAGATGCAAATACTACAGAGTTGCTTCACGGAGAATATTTCACAGGGATGTTATCTAATTTTCTCAGTAAAAGTCTCTTAGCAAAAATGGAAGATGCTTTTGTACTACACAATACTGCCGTTAAAAAAATGCTAGAAAGCAAGAGTTGAGTTTAAATCAGACCTACTCTACCTCTATAGTAAAACTTGCGATTTTCTTCAAATCACCTCTATAATTTTCATTGATAGTGATTTTAGATTTGCCTGCTTTGAGTGCTTCAAAGATAAATTGCTTCTTAGCAGCATCTCCACCAGGCATTTCTGCATTTTCTTTACTATCAAACTCTATGTCATCACTAACTAATTGAATGATACTTGTATCTTCTATTTCGTGTTCAGCCCCAAGCCCTACAGAGCCATGTACTTTGGTTTTAAAGAAAGCCTTCTGACCTACTTTGAGTGTGTATTTTTGAGAAGTTAAAGCATTTAGTTCAATCATATCATTACTTGTAGGATTTGCGTCTTGTTTTTTGTCTATATTGGTAAGTTGATTGGTATTAGAACACCCCAAAGTAAAAAGGCTGAGGAATATAAAAGAAAATAGATAGTTCTTATTCATAATTAAGGGCGTATTTGTTTTGAAGATGGTAGTATTAAGTTAGTTATTTGCTTAGACAAACGAGTATAAACTTTAAAAGATTAAGATGTCCACTTATAATTCTCTAAGCTAAATAGAAAATAAATGAAGTGACTATTCTTTCTATTCATTTAACATTATTTAACAAAAAAACAGTTAGTAAAGTTATAAAAATAAAATAATCCAAAAAGGTCTATATCCTGCGTATATGAAGTACAAAAGTCATTTGTTGAGAAGTTTATTTTTTCCTTTTTACTTATTTTATATGCGTATAAGGAACTAAATCTTTTTTTTTAGAATCCTAAAAGTACTTTTTATTACTTCAGTCCTTAATACAATAAATCTAATAAAATCAGAATAAATCTAATATAAAATAAGGCTTTAAATATCTTATATCATTCAAATTGAATGGTTTATATTTGTTTTACTCTTTCACAAAATAAAATTAGCTTAAAAATTTATAAAGCAGGTTTTTAGTTTTGTGAAATAAGGTTTTTTGTTTGTGGTTTTTTATACAAAACCTTACAGTCTATCTCACATACAATCTTTTAGGAATTAAATAACTTCTATTTTCTTACCGTTTATAGTCCAAGAAACAAACATTCATCACTATAACACTAAATCTACTATTATGCCTCTAACGCCTTTTACTGGAATTTTAGGTAAA
Organism: Cytophagales bacterium; assembly: GCA_038248005.1. Classification (GTDB taxonomy): domain Bacteria; phylum Bacteroidota; class Bacteroidia; order Cytophagales; family Microscillaceae; genus JAABSX01. Next base: position 8,242 of record JBBRUH010000192.1, read on the forward strand.
AAAAGAGCCGCACATTTACTCAGACGTGCTACTTTTGGACCCACTAAGGCTCAGATAGATGCTTTTGCAAATTTAACTGCCAATCAAGCCATTGCTCAGCTTTTTCAAGTAAATCCTCCTCCCAATCCTCCTATTGATCCTGCTACTGGACAAACTTGGATAGGTATGCCTCCTGCTCAAGGGAGTAGCGAAGAGGGAGATTTGCAAGAAGCTTTCAAGTATTGGTGGCTTGGTCAGATGCTAAAGCCTAGCCAAAATGCTCGTGAAAAAATTATCTTTTTTTTACATACTCATTTTACCACCATTCAATCTTTTGTAGAGAGAAGTCGTGCTTTGTATTATCAAAATGCACTTTTTAGACTCTTTGCTCTTGATAAAACCAATCCTTTGCTTGACTTTAAAACCCTCACCAAAAAATTATGTGTGGATAATGCTATGGTGAAGTTTTTAGATAGCAACCTTAATGTACGTGGTAACCCCAATGAAAACTTTGCAAGGGAACTTTTAGAACTCTACAGCATAGGCAAGGGGCGAGAAGGGCAAGGTTTTCCCGAACCTGTGGAACAATATGACTATTATTACTTTACGGAGCAAGATGTGCAAGCAGGGGCAAAGGTTTTTTCGGGCTTTAATGTAGATGATACATACAGCAATACAGACGCTGATACTAATCTTCCTCGTGGAGTAGTGAGGGGTTTTACTGAAAATGGCTTTGCCAATCAGCACGACAATCAACCCAAAGAATTTAGCAACCGACTCGGAAATACAATCATACAACCTAACCCTGCTTTGCTAGATGCACAAGGGCGAGCCACCGAAGAGAGCATGCTAGATGAAATAGACCAGTTTGTAGAGATGGCTTATGCACAGCCCGAAACCGCTAAATATATCTGTCGCCGTATTTATCGCTTTTTTGTGTATCATAATATCTCAGATACTATTTATACTCAAGTCATTGAGAACATGGCGAATACCTTTGTGAGTAGTGGTTATAAGTTACAAGCCGTACTTGAAGATTTATTTCAAAGTCAGCACTTTTATGATGCTGGTACGGGTGCTTTGACAGATGATAACATTGGAAGTGTTATCAAATCACCACTTGATTTGCAAGTAGGAACTTTTAGGTTTTTTGAAGTAGCCCTCCCTGATTTGGACACACAATCTGCTGATTTTTATGGATTGGCTGAGGGCTTTTTAAAATCAGTAAAAGAGAAAGGTTTAGATTTATATGAACCTTATGAAGTAGCAGGATATGCCGCCTATCATCAGTTTCCAGAATATCACCGCAACTGGATTTCTACCAATAGTCTTACCCAAAGGTATAACTTCATGAAAGAGTTATTCACTATTGAAAATATCATGGAAAATGAGGTCGGAATAGACTTACTGGCATTTACAAAAGCCAATTTTACTGATGCCATTGCACTTGACCCTGATCAACTAGTGAGAACTTATGCTTCTTATCTTTTACCAATGTACACAGAGGGTTCTGAAATTACGACTGAACGTATTAGCTATTTCAAACAACGGTTTTTGAGATTGGGTGAAGGTTTACCACAAGGTTCTCTGGCTTTTTGGCAATTTAGCTATAGCAATGCTGCCAATATTCCACAAAGTGCCATAGATGCACGAGGAATGCTCCAAGACTTGCTCAATGCTATGTTGCAATCACCTGAGTATCAGTTGTTCTAATCATTATTGTTATCTTTAAAATTCTTCATCAATCGCAATTTATATGAACCGACGTAAATTTTTAAATAGATTATCGCTTGCAGGTGCTGCTCC